>DATGLU010000124.1:0-8192 GCA_035294045.1 Roseiarcus sp.
CCATGCGGATGAAGCGCGCCGCCTCACTTATTCGCCAGAGCCGACGACCGGCTCCATTCAGGAGCGAGCGCGATCGAGATGGCGCCGCTGGCGGAACGCCCAAGGATAGTGCCGGAGCGGCTTGCGGAGACTTTCCGACGACTTCGAAACCTTTTCGCCGCGCTCAGCAACAGATCCGAAACGCGACATGGAGCTTGAGCAAATGCCGCAGGCGAGTCGAATGCCGCGCAAGCGCCGCCATGGCGTGACGAGGCGCAACATCGCGGCGATCGGCTTCGCCATTCAGGTTTCCGCCGCCGGCGCCGAGACGTCGAGCGCCGATCAAATTATTGCGCGGACGCACGCCGCCTTCCGCGCTGCAAGAAGCGCCAGCGTCCTTGATTCGTTAGAAACCCTGTGTCGAGCCAATCTCAGTTTGGTCTTTCTTCCCAAGCGCGATCGGCTCGTCGCCGAAGCGATTGAGCTCATCAACGAAAACAAATTCAAAGAAGCCAATGACGCGTTCCTTCGGATCGGCGACCTTGAATCCGATCTTAGTTCTCGCAAAAAGGCTTGCCACCCTTCGCCCGAAGAGGCGCTGCGCGCGACGACGCCGCGCGATGACGTGAGCTCCGCCCCGCCGCAAGCCAGCGCGCAGGATATGAGCCATTCTGGCCTTTCCGGCTCGCCGGCCTTCCCGGCCGACTCAGAGGCGGCGAAGGCGGCGATCCCAACAGAAGCCGCGCCAGGGTCGCAGTCGCAAGACCCCGCATTGGCGGTGACGGGGGAAGGGACAAAGCCCGCGCAAGACCGCGACCTGGATGCGCCGAGAAAAATCGCTTCCTCAGCTTTGCCGCGCCACGCTTCGCGCGCAGAACCATCGGCGGTTTTGCCGGAGCGAACCGCCGAAGAGGCGAAAATCGATACGATGTCGCCGCCGAAAGAGGCGTCGCGTCCCGCCCCGGCTGCGCCTGTCACAGAGGAAAGTCCGATTGCGGCCTCATCGGCGCAGCCCGCCGCGACGCCCGCGCCCGCGTCCTCGGCCGCGACGGAGCCGGATCGAGAACGACCGGCGCGCGGGCGAGGCGATCCGCCGTACGATTTCTCGTACCTTCCGGCGCTCAATGAACCTTCGTCACAAGGTCCGATTGCGTCGACGACCGAAGCGCCATCGGCTCCGCCGACAAACTCGACGCGTGATAGCGGCGCGAGCGCAAAACGCGCATCGGTCGATGCGGGGACAGGGCTCGGGAGCGCTTTCGGCGAAAGTGCTCCGCCTCCGTCCCCCGCCGGCTCCGCCACAACCTCGGCGCCTCGTGACGAAGCCGCTCCGGTACAGCCGGCGGCGCCGATGCGATATGACTTCGCGCAGATCGAAAAAAAGGGCGCCGCGTCCGCCTCGCCTTCGCCCGCCCAGCCATCGGGCGATGTCTCGACGCGTCTCGAACCGGCGCCCGAAATCGCCGCCCCGCAAAAGCATGCGCAAGTCGCCGAGGATCGCTCCGCCGGCTCGCTGGCCGCCCCGCCGCAAAACTCTTCGGCAGACGCGCCGTCGCCAACATTCGCCGTGCAGGAGGCGAAACCGCCGCATGCCGACGCCGCGCCTTCCGTCCCCGCCACGCTTTCGGGCCCCGTGGAGACGGCGCCGCCTCGCGCGACGCCCATGGCTGACGAGCCTTCGTCTCGAAACGCCTCGGGAAAAGCCTTCGCCCAAGTCGAAGAGCGCAGTTGGACAACGGGGGCTCTTTCGTCGATGCCCGGGCCCGCCGCCCCTCTCTATCAACCGCCTGAACCCGGCGACGCCGCCGAAATGCCGCAGGGCGCGAGCGCTCTGGCGCAAGGCGCGGCCGGCGAAAACGCACCGGCCGGCTTTGCGCCGAGCCAAGCCTCAGCGGCGCCCGAAGCGGCGACTGGGGCCCTCGCGCAGGCGAACATCGCCGGCAAACTCCCGGTGGAGGAAATCCTACAGCAGGCGGCGAAAGAAAAGTCCGTGGCCGCGTCTTCGATATTGTCGAGCAAGGCGCCGATAGAAGCGCCGCCAGCCCTTGCGGCGCCGCGAGTGGCGCAGCCGATAGAAGGAACGCCGGTCGACAAGCTCGCGCTTGACCGCCCGCCGCTCACGGCTGGCGAGCCTCCGCCATTCAGGACGAAGCCCGATCAACCGAAGGAAAGCTCGGTCACAGCGGTTCCAGAAATCCCGGAAGCAAGAACGCCGGCGAGCCTACGCAAGGCCGCCGCGCGGATCGCGCGGGCCTTTGCAAACATTTCCACCTTGGCGGCCACACAGCTTTCGCACGTCGCGTCGGAAGCGGCTCAATCCCTAATAACGGCGGAAATCGAGAACCCGGCAGAACGCGAACCGACAAGGGAGTCGCCCCGGCCGACACTTTCGCTGTCCCATAAGGGCGAGCCTTCGATTGCGGCGACGACGAAGATAGCCCATCCGCCGGAATGGTCCGTGCGCCAGAGGACCGCCGCCGCAGAAGACCAGATATCAGTTTCACAACGGCGAGCGGATACCTCGTTTGCTCGATCCGACGCGGCGAGGCGCCCCCGAGCGGCCCCTCGCGGCCCTCGAGCAGCAATGGCGTATCACGGGTTGCGAACCCCAAGCCCGACAGCGGCTCTGACCGCCAAATTGGCGCTTGGCGCGCGGGCGATCGACAAGCCCGAGGACAGGCATTCTTCAAGACCACGATATGGACGAGCGACCGGCGAGAAGGCCAATAGCCTCCCGGTTCGCGCCCGCGTCGCCGCCTCGCAAGGCCATGAACCATCCGCGTTGCCCGGCATGCTCCGCCGGCATTGCCCAACGATCTTGGCGAGCGGCGACGAATATGACGACGAACTCGTCTCGTTCTGCGCGCAATGGGCGAACGCAATGGAATGAGCGCGCGAGCTTGGCGGAGCCGCCTGGGTGTTCTGAATAATCCTGTCAGCGCGCGCTGACCGCGCGCGTTCTCACCTATGAGCGGGACGTGCGGCGCCTATCGCAAGCGGTTATGCAAATCAGGCGCGCCCTCCAGGGCAAAGTCAGCAAAAACCTGACAGATGGGGTCATGAATTCGCGCAATTGGGTCCTCAGCGCCGCCAGACAAAAAGGAGGCTGCCGAGGCAGCCTCCGACGCGCTATGGCTCAATAAGCGGGATTGACGCGGAAGGATGGATCGTTGATGTCGTGGTCGAAGGCGTTCGCGTCCCGCTTCTTCATGTAGTCGTCATGATTGTAGGGAACCAGCTTGTCGACATTGATGTTGCTCTTGTCGAACGGAACGAGCGGGTTGAAGATCGCCTTCTTGTAGGGCTGGTGGGCGAAATACGCCTTGATCTGCTGGTAGGCGGAATCGGCCTCAAGCGTCGGCGTTTCGTTCACGTCCATGGTCGTGATTCCGTTTTTCACCCACGCCCAGGATTTCTCCTTGCCGTTGCACGAACCGAGCCAATATTTGCTGGGATCGAGACCGGCTTCCTGAATCGCCTGCAACGCGCCCGCCATCATCTCGTCGTTGTGAACATAGGCGCCGTCGAACCCGTCCGGTCCGAGGCTGGTGATCGCGTCCTGCATCGCCTTCTTGGCGGGATCGGCGAACCACCCGCCCGAGCCCCAGAACACCACTTGAAGGTCCTTGCCCCCGGCCCCTTTGACGCCGACGCTCTCGGTCAGGTTGCCGATGTCCTTCCCGGCGTCCTTATACGCCTTCAGGAAACCTTCGCTCTGGCCAGCCGCCGTGCCTTGGCCGAGCTTGCCCTCAATCATGATCAGCCGCTTCACATTGTGCTTCAGAGCCGATTCGCCGGCCATCACGCCGCAGCCGACCCAATCGTATCCGGAGAAACCGGCGAGACCCGGTTCATTCGGCGGATTGTGCGTCAGGTGGAACTCGGGAATCCCCGCAGCCTTGGCGAGCTTCAAGGTCTGCGACGACGTCTGCGGCGAATTCTGAACGACGAGAAGCGCGTCCACCCCTTGCGTGATGAAGTTCTCAACCGCGGAGATCTGCTCCGGCGCCGTGCCCTGTCCGACAACGTCAAGGACCGTCCAGCCTTCGCGCTGCGCCAGAGTCTTGAACACTTCGAAGCCCGCCTTGTAGAAGTCGTCGGACGCGTCCATGTAGTAGCCGATCGTCTTGGATTTGCCCGCCGCCGAGGCTGGCCCGGCGGACGCAAAGGCCATCGCGCCAAGCGCGATGAGACCGATAAGCTTGAATTTCGTTCCCTTCATTTTCCACTCCCTTGCTTTTTCTGCTTGCTCGCCGCCTGAAAACTTCAGACGGATGAGTCCTGAAAATCCGCTTGCACCGCTCCTTGCGCCTGCTTTCCCCCTTTCTTCGCCGCTATCGCCAGATCGTGCGCCCGCATCCGCTCGCGCCTCAGGGTTCGGAAATCCGAAATTTGCGAGGAGATGTCCCCGGCCGAAACAGCGACGATCACGATGACGCCCTTGGCGAGAAACTGGACTTCCGAGGGCAGCCGCAACAGGTTCATCGCGTTGGCGATCGAGCCGAGGAAAAAGACGCCGATCAAGGTGCCGACAATGTTCCCCTTGCCGCCGCTAAGCGCCGTGCCGCCGATGACGACCATGGCGATCGTGTCGATCTCCAGACCCTGGCCCAGCGTTATGATCCCGGTGTTGATGCGCGCCAGAAGCATCGTTGCGCCAATCCCGACCAGCAGGCCCTGGATCATGTAAACGGAGAGACGCATGTTTCTGACGTCGATGCCGGCGAGAAAGGCGGCGCGGGGATTCGTGCCCACGGCGTAGATTCGTCTGCCGTACCTCGTATAGGCCAGAACCAGGCCGCCGATCAGCGCGATGACGAAAAACGACACGACATAAGGCGGTATTCTCAGGATCAGACCAGTGACAGGGTCGCGGGCCCCGCCGGCGAGATTGGCGGTGAGGAAGTTGAGCTCGCCCTGCATCACGACCTCGCGCGAGTTGCAGAGAAGCAGCGCAATTCCCTGGAACGAGATCATGCCGCCCAGCGTGATGATGAACGGCTCGATGCGCGTGCGCGAAATGATCAAACCCAGGACCGTCTCCAGAACGACCGCCGACCCGACGCCCAGGCCGATCGACGGCCACACGCCGAGCCGCCATTGGGAGACGCCGAGCGCGACGATAATCGAGACCAGAGAGGCGAGCATGCCGACAGAAAGGTCGATGCCGCCCGAGACCATCACCATCGTCATGCTGATCGCGACGGTTCCCGGCACGGCCACCTGCTGAAGAATGTTCACAATGTTGACCGGGCTGATGAAAGTCGGGAATCGCGAGCCGCCGGTCGAGATCAACTGGATGAGGACGACGACGACGACGAAGCCCAAGAAAATCGAGAGCACCGTGAGGTTCTCGTGTCGCTTGAAGAGCGATTCTTTGGCCGGGAGCGCCGAGCCTCGAGAATCCGGCGTGCTCACTGTTCGCGGTCTCCTATGGAAAGGGTGAGGATGTTCTCCTCGGTGATCGCATCGCCGGCCAGTTCGCCGGCGATCTCTCCTCGCCTGAAGACGATCACGCGATCGCTCATCGAGATCACCTCCGGCATGTCGGAGGACACCATGACGATGGCTTTGCCCGCTTTCAGCAAGTCGACCATCGTCTTGTAGATTTCCTGTTTGGCGCCAACATCGATTCCATGCGACGGCTCGTCGAAAATGTAAATCTCGCCGCCGGTGTTGAACCACTTGCCGAGAACCACCTTCTGCTGGTTTCCGCCCGAGAGATTGACCACGCGCGCGCGCGCGCTCGGCGCCTTGATGTTCAGGAGCTTGATGAACTTCTCGGCCGTTGAGACTTCGTCGGAAGGCCGCACCAGGATTGCGCGCGTGGTCGCCATGTTGGCCATGGCGACATTTTCGGCGATCGTTTTCGGCAGAAACAAGCCTGTGCTCTGGCGATCCTCAGTGATGAAGCACATCTTGTTGCGGATCGCGCTTTTCGGCGACGATTGCTTGATCGAGCGCCCGTTGATCGCGATTTCGCCATAGACCAGCGGAGCGGCGCCAAAAAGCGCCTCCATCAGCTCCGACCGTCCGGAGCCGACCATGCCGGCGACGCCGAGGATTTCGCCGCGACGCAGCTCGAATGAGACATTGCGCGCTCCGTTTCCGCTGACGTTCTTCACTTCCAGCACGACCTCGCCGGTTTTGACGCGCTCGCGTTTGTAGAAGGTCGACGGGTCTCTACCGACCATGTCTTTGATGAGGGCCGTCTTGGAAAGGTCTTTGACGGCGTAGGCGCCGACCACGCGGCCGTCGCGCAGAACAGTCGCCCGGTCGCCGACGGCGAACACCTCGTCGAGGTGATGGGATATGTAGATCACCCCGACCCCTTCTTGCTTGACCCTCCTGACGACATCGAGGACCGTTTCGATCTCGTTGGAGGAGAAGGACGCCGTCGGCTCATCGAGAATGATAACATTGCTTCGCGAAATGAGGGCCTTCGCGATTTCCACGATCTTCTGCTGCCCGCTCGTCAGATTGCGCATTCGCGCGGCGGGCGGAATGTCGCTCTTGAGATATTTGAGGACATTCTCGGTTTGGCGCCGCATCTCCTTCCGCTGCATCAACCCATTTCGCACGATCTCCGAGCCGGCAAAAATGTTCTCCGTTACGTCCAGATCGTTGAAGACGATGTGCTCCTGATAGATCGTATGAATGCCCATGCGCAGCGCCGAGCGCGGGTTCAACGACGCCTCTTTCCCGTTGAAAACGATCTGGCCGCCCTCGTCGGGTTGATAGGCCCCCGAGAGAATCTTGATCAGCGTCGATTTGCCCGCGCCGTTCTCGCCGCAAAGGCAATGGACCTCGCCGCGCTTGAGATCGAACGAAATATCGTTCAGCGCTCTCACGCCGGGAAAGGTTTTCGACACATGCGACAGGCGAAGAATTTCGTCCATGCTTTACTCGCTTCACCCGCTCGTCGGACGAAGGCTGCGAAAACGCGCGTCAGCGCGCCAGGAAATCAGGCAGTTTGACGATCTCCCCGCCTTTTAGCGCCGACTGGTGAGCGCAGATGCCGACGCAGGTCCAATTCGCGGACTGCTCCACATTCGGGAAGGGGTCGCGATCCTCCAGAAGCGCCGAGACGAACTCGTTGACGAGATGCGGATGCGAGCCGCCATGGCCGCCGCCCTGAATGAACGAGAGATGATCTTCGTCGACGATCCGGCGCGTGAACTTGCGGATCGGCTCGGGCAGAAGATGAGCGTAGTCCGGGACTTCGACGCGCTCGGCGATCTCATGCTCCGGCCGCTTGGCGGTATGGAGCACGGGGTTCTCGTCGGCAATCAGCTGCCACTCGAATGATTTCTTCGAGCCGTAGACGTCGACGCTCTCGCGATATTGTCTTGCGGTATCCCAAAGGAAACGCCAGATGTGAGCGGCAAGATCTGAGTTTTTGATCTTGATATGGCACGACTCGACTGCGAACTTCGAGCCGGACCGGCGTGCGCATTCCTCGTTGATTGTCCCGGAGCCGAAACAGCTGACATAGTCCGCCATGCCGTTGACCAGCGCCAAGAGCGGGCTGACGACATGGGTCGCGTAGTGCATCGGGACCATGTCTTTCCAATAGTCCGGCCAGCCTTCCATATCCTGAGGATGGGACGCCTGCAGGTACTGGATCTTTCCGAGCTCGCCCCTCTCATAGAGCTCCTTGATGAACAGGTATTCCCGGCTGTACACGACTGTTTCGGCCATCATATATTTCAGGCCGGTCTCCCGAACCAGTCCGACGATCTCTTTAGCCTCGGCTAAAGTCGTCGCCATGGGCACCGTGCACATGACGTGCTTCCCGGCTTTCAGCGCCGCGATCGTCTGCGGCGCATGATCGGGAATCGGGCTGTTGATGTGCACGAAATCGACGTTCGGATCGGCCAGGACGGCGCGGAGGTCGGTATATCGCGTGGCGACGCCAAACCGATCGCCCACTTCATCCAGCCTGCTCTTCGTCCGCTGGCAGATGGCGGCGACTTCCGCTTTCGGATGCGCCTGATAGATCGGAATGAACTCCGAACCGAATCCGAGGCCAATGAGGCCGACTCGCGCCCGTTCCATGGTGTTTCCCCGTTCGATTATAGGCAGAATATCGGGCCGCTTGAGAAAATTGACCATGAGCAAACACGCGAAAATATGTAGAAATTTTCCCGTTTCAGCCTGGAATCCGGAGCGGCGCGCGTCCCCGGACCTGGTCCCGATATTCCCTGGGCGTG
>DATGLU010000125.1:0-10354 GCA_035294045.1 Roseiarcus sp.
TCGGTGGTCTCGACGGTGCAGACCCAGCCGGCCATGGTCGCCGACGAATTGCGTCGCCAAGCCGACGAATTCATCGACCTCGCCAGCCTGGCCAGCCGGATCGGCCGCGACCCGAGCGACCGGCCGCCGCGCCATGCCGACGCCCGTCGCGCGCCGCCGCAGCAGGCTGGCTTGGTTAACGACGATTTCGTCGATGGCTGAGGAGGCGCTCGGCGCCGCGCCTTGGACGAGATTGCCCTTCGACGTCAGCCCGCCGCGCGATTGCCCGGCCTGTCCGCGGCTGGCTGAATTTCGCGCCGCCAATCGCGCCGCCCATCCCGATTGGCGCAACGAGCCGGTCCAATCCTGGGGCGCGGCGGATTCCCGGCTGCTGATCGTCGGCCTCGCCCCGGGCCTGCGCGGCGCCAATCGGACCGGGCGGCCGTTCACCGGCGATTTTGCCGGCGATCTTCTCTACGAGACGCTGCTCGCCCTCGGCTTCGCCAAGGGCGTCTATGACCGCCGGCCGGATGACGGGCTGGAGCTTGTCGATTGCGCGATCGTCAACGCCGTGCGTTGCGTTCCGCCGCAAAACAAGCCGACGCCGCAGGAAATCGCGACCTGCCGCGCTTATCTCGCCGGCGCGATCGGCGCGCTCAAGAATCTCAAGGCGATCGTCGCCCTGGGACGGATCGCGCATGACAGCGCCTTGCGGGCGATGGGGCTGCCTCTTGCGGGCTTTCCCTTCGCCCATGGCGCGGCCCATCAATTGCCGAACGGGACCACGCTTTACGACAGCTATCACTGCTCGCGCTACAACACGAATACCGGCGTGCTGACGCCGAAAATGTTCGTCGAGGTCTTTGCCGCCGTCCGGCGGCGGCTTGGCGCTCGGCCGCGCGGGCTTGCCTTGACCGACCGGCGGGTGTAGGAGCCCGCCAAACCCCCGATTGCCGGACTTTTCTTCGGCCGAGCTCTTTTAGGAGTTGCCGCCATGGCGCGCGTTACTGTCGAGGATTGCATCGACAAAGTCGAAAACCGTTTCGATCTCGTCCTGATGGCGAGTCACCGCGCCCGCATGCTGTCGGCCGGCGCGCAGATCACCGTACCGCGCGACAACGACAAGAACCCGGTCGTCGCCTTGCGCGAGATCGCCGAGCAGCGGTTGTCGCCGGAAGATCTGAAGGAAGATCTCATTCACTCGCTGCAAAAGAACGTCGAGGTCGACGAGCCGGAGGCCGAGACGGCGCCGCCGCTGGTCAGCGCCGACGTTACGCCGGGCGAAGCGGGCGACGCGCAGTTCGACCGCATGACCGAAGAGGACCTGTTGCGCGGCCTCGAAGGGCTCGCGCCGCCGCCGGAGCCGGAAGAGGAAGCCGAGTAGGCGAACCGCCCGCTCGGACGCAAGCGTCCCCGATCAATTGATATTTTCGCGCCGCAGCGCATGCGGCGCGGCCATTTCCACAAAGTTTCTCGACGCGCCGCAGATTTCGCTATGTGGGCGCCGGCGTTTTGCTATCCTCTGCATTGAGAGAATCACTTTTGTGAACCGTTGCGCAAAGGCGCGGCGGAGCGGCGGGTCAGCGCTTTAACGTTTCGACCTGCGGCGGACGGGCGCGGCGAAAGCCGAATCGCGAAGAGGGGCGCCGGCCGGCAAGGATGATAACCTTGTTCCGGCGCCAGGGGCGGAGCGATTTGTTCGTCGGCGACGCGGCGTTTCGAGTGGGGGCCGACATTTGAGCGAGAACGAATCAAAGCTGCGTCTCGATATCGGCGAACAAGCCGCGGACGCGGTCGAGCCGCCGGTCGGCCTCGTCGAAGTGGCCGGCTATGTGAAATGGTTCGATGTCGGCAAAGGCTACGGCTTCATCGTCCCAGACGGCGGCGGGCCGGACGTGCTCATCCATGTCACGGTGCTGCGCCGCGACGGATTCCAAACCGTGCATGAGGGCGCCCGCGTTGTCGCCGAGGCGGTGCAGCGCGAAAAGGGCTTGCAGGTCTTCCGGGTGATCTCGGTCGAGCCGGGCGACGGCTCGCATCCTTCGCAATTGCCGCCGGCCCGCACCCATGTCCAGGTGACGCCGACCAGCGGTTTCGAGATCGTCATCGTCAAATGGTTCAACCGGGTGCGCGGCTTCGGCTTCCTGTCGCGCGGCGAAGGCACGGAAGACATTTTCGTGCATATGGAGACGTTGCGGCGCTATGGCTTCACCGAGATCAAGCCGGGCGACACGCTGCTGGCGCGCTTCGGCACAGGCCCGAAAGGGTTGATGGCCGCGGAAGTGCGACCGCTCGAAAGCTCGCGCGCTTTCTCCTCGCATTGAGGCCGGCGCGGCGGCGCCGCGCAGAACCGCGCTCCCAGTCGCAAGGCCGCCTCATTACCTCTTTCATGGAGCCGCGCAGCGCTTTAAAAGCGTAGCGCGGCGAAACCCGTGAATGTCGAGGATCGTCCTTGTCTCTTCCCCCCTCAAGCTCGAATTGCCGGTTTTTGCGCGTTCTCGTCGCATCGCTTGCCTTCATTCTCCTCTTTTCTCCGCGCGCCTTCGCGCAAAGCCTAGACAAGCTCGAAATCGTCAGCGCCAACGGCCCGCATGACTTCAGCGTCGAGGTCGTGGACGACGAAGCGGGGCGCGAGCGCGGGCTGATGTACCGCCGCTACATGCCCCAGGACCGCGGCATGCTGTTCGACTTCAAGCAAGAGGCGCCGGTCGCGTTCTGGATGAAGAACACGTACATTCCCTTGGACATGATCTTCATTTCGCGCCGCGGCGTGATCACGAAAATCGTCGCCAACGCCGAGCCGCTATCGGAGCGGCTGATTCCTTCCGGCGGGCCGGTTTATGGCGTCCTCGAAATCAATGGCGGCGTCGCCGCCCGCCTCGGCGTCAAGCCCGGCGACCGGGTGCGGGATTCGATTTTCAAGCCATAGATCGCGGCGCCCGAGCGATTTCAGGCGGCGGACGAGCTCTTGGTCGAGGAGGCCTCGGCCGAGGCGCGGATCACGGCGTTGCGGCCGGCGCGCTTGGCGCGATAGAGCGCTCGGTCGGCGGCGTCGACCAAAGCCGCGGCGGCGCCGCTGCCGCCGAATTTCTGCGGCGTCACGGCCGCCACGCCGGCGCTGATCGTCGTGCATTTTATCCGGACGCCGTCATGCTGGAGCGACAGGTCCGCGACGGCGCGCCGGATTCGTTCGGCGACCTCGCTCGCGCCGCTCTCGTCGGTATCGGGAAGGAGGACCGCAAACTCTTCGCCGCCATACCGGGTGGCGAGATCGCCGGGCCGGCGGGCCGTCTCCTTGATCGCGCCGCTGATCAGCCGCAGACATTCATCGCCGGCCGGGTGGCCATATTGGTCGTTGAACGGCTTGAATTGATCGACATCGATCATGATCAGCGCCAGGCTCTTCTTGGCGCGATAGGCCCGCCTGAATTCCCGCACCAGGCTGTCGTCGAAGACGCGGCGATTGGCGAGACCGGTGAGGCCGTCCTCTCGCGCCAGCACTTCGAGGCGCCGGTAAGCTTCCGCCAATTGCTCTTCGATCGCCTTGCGCGCGGAAATATCCCGGATGGTCCCGACAATCCCGATCGGGCTTCCGGTTTCGGCGTCTCTCAGCAGGCGGTATTTGGCTTCGATCCAGATCCACCTTCCGTCGCGGTGGCGCCGCCTCGCGACGACCGTTTGGCGATCGGCTTGGCCGGATAGAAGGGACTTCAGGACCTGAGCCACCTGGGCCGCATCGTCGGGATGCGCCATCCCGCCGGTTTTCGCGCCGAGCAATTCCTCCGGCTCATAGCCGAAGATTTCGCGGCAAGCCGGCGAGACGTAGCGGCGCGACAAATCGAGATCGAGCAGCAGGACGACATCGGTGCTGTTGTCGGCCAAAAGACGGTAGCGCGCCTCGCTGTCCTTCAGGCGCTGCTCCGCCGCGACGCGCTGCTCGATGTTGCGGACGATGACCAGGCGTTTGGGTTCGCCATCCGAGAAGTTGACGAGCCGCCCCGACGTTTCGACCCATACATAGCGGCCGTCCTTGCGGCGCATCCGGTAGGTCAAGCTTGCGCCGGTCGTGGCCGCGGCCAAGGCTTGCAGCACTTTTGGCGCATCGTCCGGATGAACCGCGTCCTTGGTCCTGATCTGGAGCATCTCTTCCGGCTCATAGCCGAGAAGAGCGCGGCAGGCGGGCGAGGCGTAGGATCTTCGGCCGTCAATCCCGACAAGGAGAATCATGTCGGCGGTGTTTTCCGCAAGGAAACGATACCGGGATTCGCTTTCCTGAAGAAGCTTGTCGGCCCGCACCCGTTCTTCGATGTCGCGCCCGACCGAGTGAATGGCGGTCACCGCGCCTTGTGCGTCGCGCAGCGCGCGATTGGTCCATGATGTCCATCGCCGCTCGCCATTCGGCAGCATCGCCTGGTTCTTGCTCTCGACGCTATGGCTTACCGCGCAAACGAAACGGAAGTGTTCTCTCACCTCCGCGCGCGATTCCGGCGGGATGAATTCGAAAATGTTTCTCCCGATCAATTCGCCGGGCGTTAGGCCATAGAGATTGGCGTAGGCCGGGTTCACATAGATGAGATCGCCATCGGGCGCGGCGAGGGAAAGGAATTCCGACTGGTCTTCGACGAGGCCGCGGTAGCGCGCCTCGCTTTCGGTGAGCTTTCGCTCGGCGATTTTCAGCGAGGTCACGTCGGTGATGACGGCGAGCGAGACGGGGGCGTTGCGTACGGGATCGAAATCCAGGACGCCGGACAGCAAGACGTCGATGACGCCGCCGTCCTTGCGCACCATCTGGTATTCGACATTGTCGCACCGGCCGGTCTTGAAGAATTCCGGCAGGACGAAGCGGGCGGCGCGTTCGCGCGATTCCGGCGCCAGGAAATCGGTCGAGGGGCGGCCGATCACCTCTTCGCGCTCATAGCCCAGCTTGGCGAGCCAAAGGTC
Source organism: Roseiarcus sp. (assembly GCA_035294045.1). GTDB lineage: Bacteria > Pseudomonadota > Alphaproteobacteria > Rhizobiales > Beijerinckiaceae > Roseiarcus. Next base: position 4,921 of record DATGLU010000125.1, read on the forward strand.
GCTGACCGAGATGATCCGTCCTTTGTCGTCGATCGAATGCAGCATTGCCGGCGTGACGGCGATCCGCCGCTCGATCTCGGCGCTGAGCCGCGCGTCCCGCTCGCTTGAAGATGAGGTCTCGGAATTCACGTTCAGCGCCGTCGCGACGACATCCCGGCCCGCTTTGCCGCACCCATCCACAATAAGTCGGATGAATAAAGAAACCGGTCCGGGTTCCCGCCTATTTTCCCGTTGCGTTAGAAAGTCGTTACCAAGGTTGCTTGAATTGATCGGTGCGCGCTAACTCGGCCCGGCGCGCTTGCGCCTCGGGCGGCTTGAGAGGAGCGCTTTTCGAAGCGTCGCGGTAGTTTCTGCAAAACCTCGAGCCTGGAAAAAGGCCAAAGCGTCGCGATTCCGCGTCCAAACGCCGAGGGCGATTTCGGATAGCCCCTGCCGGGCGGCGTCCTGCTCGACATAGCGCATCAATGCTGTGCCGACGCCGCGCCGGCGCGCTTGCGCGGCCACCGCGAGATGGTGGACAAAAAGGCGAGGCCTTGCAGGCGAAAACGGCGTCTCCGGCCGGCTCTGCGCCTCGCGCCAAACATAGCCGACGGCCGCGCCGTCAAGCTCGGCGAGGGCAATCGCCGAGAGATGGGCGGCGAAGAAGGCGCGCAGCGCCGAAGCGTCGGGCCTCGGCTTGAATTCGTCTGGGTAAAGCTCAGCGTGCAGGCTTTGGACGGCGTCGTTCAGTCGGATAAGGGCGTCGATATCCGCCTCCGAGGCGGGCCGCACGGTCGCCGGCATTGGAATCCCCTCCATTGGCCGGCCGCAGCCTCGAAACAGCCGGCCTTCCTGTCAACGCCGCGTCGCCCGCCTGCCGGAGAGAGGGTTCGGGCCGCGCCATTTTGGCCGGTTGCGCCGGGTCGCCCGCTTGTTACAATCGAGGCGAAAGTTCGCCCGGCGAGCGACCGGGCGCGAGGAGTTCGAGCTTTGGCTCTCACCGCGCCGTTGGGCGCGCCCGCAGAGGCGCGCGCGGCTCTTGGGGATTTACCGCGGCCGCGGCGCGCAGGCGGGGGCGCGCCGGCCTATGCGGCGCTCGATCTCGGCACGAACAATTGCCGGCTGCTCGTCGCCCGGCCGACCGATGACGGGTTCCGGGTCGTCGACGCCTATTCGCGCATCGTCAGGCTCGGCGAGGGCCTGTCGCAGACCGGCCGGCTGAGCCCGGCGGCGATCGAGCGCACCATGGCGGCGCTCGCCGTCTGCCGCGACAAGATGCGCGCCCGCGGCGTCAGCCGCGCCCGGCTGATCGCCACCGAGGCCTGCCGCGCCGCCGAAAACGGCGCGGAATTCCTCGACGACGTCCGCGAAAGGCTCGGCATCAATCTCGAAATCGTCGATCGCGAGACCGAGGCGCGGCTCGCCGTGGTCGGCTGCGGCGCCTTGATCGACCGCGACGCCAAATCCACCGTCCTGTTCGATATTGGCGGCGGCTCGTCGGAAGTGGTCTGGCTTGCGGGGAACGAAGCGGGCGAATTCGCCGCGCCGGGCGTCAAAGCCTGGGAATCGCTCCGCCTCGGCGTCGTGACGCTCGCCGAGCGCTTCGGCGGCGTCGATGTCGACGCGGCCGTTTTCGCCGCGATGGTCGAATTCGTCGCCGAACGCCTCGCCCCTTTTGCGGCGCGGGTCGACGGCGAGACCCGCTGCGAGCGGTTTCACCTGCTCGGCACGTCCGGCACGGTGACGACGATCGCCGGCGTCTATCTCGATCTGCCGCGCTACGACCGGCGCTATGTCGACGGCCTGTGGATGAACCGCATCGCGATCGACGAGACGGTCGGCCGCCTGCGCGCCATGTCCTATGCCGAGCGCATCGCCAATCCCTGCATCGGCCGCGAGCGGGCCGATCTCGTCCTGGCCGGCTGCGCCATTCTCGAAGCGATCCGCCGGAGCTTCCCGGCCGAGCGCCTGCGCATCGCCGACCGCGGCTTGCGCGAAGGCATCCTCACGCAATTGATGAGCGCCGACCGCGTCTGGCGGCGGGCGAACGGCGCCGAAGCGTGAAAAGCGCCAAGGGCGGCGCCGGCCGGTCCGGCCGCGAAGGCGGCCGCTCGCTCAAAAGCCGTGTGCGCACGGCGGACAAGCGCAGCCATTCCTCGACGATTTGGCTCGAGCGCCAGCTCAACGATCCTTATGTCGCGGCGGCGCGGCGGCAGGGCTATCGCTCGCGCGCCGCCTTCAAGCTCATCGAGATCGACGATAAATACCGCCTCTTCCGGCGCGGTCAGAACATCGTCGATCTCGGCGCCGCGCCGGGCGGCTGGTCGCTGGTCGCCGCCGAGCGCGTCGGGGCGGGGGAAGGCGCGGGCAGGGTGGTCGGCATCGACCTCCTCGACATCGAGCCGATCGCCGGCGTCGACTTCAAGGTCATGGATTTCCATGACCCGCAGGCGCCGGCTTTTCTGAAGGAGACGCTCGGCGGCAAAGCCGACGGCGTTCTCTCCGACATGGCGGCGAACGCCACCGGCCATCGCAAAACCGACCACTTGCGCATCGTCGCCCTCGCCGAGCTCGCCGCCGATTTCGCGCGCGAGGTGCTGGCGCCGGGCGGGTTCTTCCTCGCCAAGGTCCTGCAAGGCGGCACGGAAGGCGCGCTGCTCGCCGATTTGAAGCGGGACTTTGCGACCGTGCGGCACGTCAAGCCGAAAGCCAGCCGCGCCGACAGCGCCGAGCTCTATGTTCTGGCGACAGGGTTCAGAGGTACGTCCCTGTAGCCGCGGTCGCTCAACCCCTTCTCCCGCTTGCGGGAGAAGGTGGCGCGAAGCGCCGGATGAGGGTAAGCCGCAGCGTCTGGCGGCGCTGCGTGCGGCGTACCCTCACCCCAGCCCTTTCCCCGCAAGCGGGAGAGGGGGCGCGCCGATCGCTTCATCGACGTTGCACGTAGCCGCGGTCGCCGATTGCGGCCCCCCTTCTCCCGCTTGCGGGAGAAGGTGGCGCGAAGCGCCGGATGAGGGGTAAGCCGCGGCGTTTGGCGGCGCTGCGGCGTACCCTCACCCGCCCTCTCCCGCGAACGGAGAGGGGGCACGCCCAGCGGTTCATCGGCGTGGCGCTGTAGCCGCGGTCGGCGACCGCGGCTACAACCGCGGGCCATTCATTCCGCCGCGGCCGGGGCGCTTTCTCCCCGCCGCGCCCGTCGCCCGGACACTTCCGCGCCGGCATTCGGCGCCAGGCGCGCGAAGATCGCCGCCGAGCCCGTCGAGACGAGGGCCACGATGAAGAAGGCGCCGCCGAAATCGCGCGCCAAGAGGCCGGCGTCGCCGTAAAGATACTGAATCCCCTCGACCGCCGCCGCGCCGGCGGCGATGCCGGTCGTCTGCGACATTTGCTGCGCGACGCTGGAAAAGCTGGTCGCCCGGCTCATCTTGGCCTGCTCGATATCGGCGAAGCCGATCGCATTGAGCGCGGTGAATTCGAGCGAGCGGAAAAAGCCGCCGACGAGCAACGCCATGAAGATCAGCCATTGCGGCGTCGCGTGGGTAAAGAGGCCGTACGACGCTAGGAACAGGCCGCTGATGAACGCATTGACGATGAGGATCCGGCGAAAGCCGAAGCGCCGGATGACCGACGTCGCCGAGAATTTCATCGCCATCGAGCCGGCGGCCGCGGCGAAGGTCAGCGAGCCCGAGGCGAACGGCGTCAGGCCGAAGCCGACCTGCAGCATCAGCGGCAGAAGAAACGGAATGGCGCCGACGCCGATGCGAAAGATGAAGCCGCCGACCACGCCGGCGAAGAAAGTCGGCGTCTTCAAAAGGCTTAAATCGAGAATCGCGTTCGGCTCGCTTTTGGCGTGACGGACATAGAGCGTGATCGCCGTCGCGCCGACCGCCAGGATCGCCAATTCGGTCGGCAGCGACGTGAAATTGCGGCCGATCACCGTGAGGCCGAACATCAAGGCGGCGAGGCCGAAGCCGGACAGGAAGAAGCCGGTATAGTCGAAGGGCGCGACCTCCTCTTCGCGGACATTGTCGATGAAGGCGAAGGCGAGCGTCAGGCCGAGCAGCCCGATCGGCACATTGATCCAGAAAATCCACCGCCAATGGAAATAGGTGGTGATGAAGCCGCCCACCGGCGGGCCGAGAACCGGGCCGAGCATGGCCGGAATGGTGAGGTAGGCGAGCGCGCTGACCAGCTCCTTCTTCGGGACGCTGCGCAGGAGGACGAGGCGGCCGACCGGCACCATCATTGCGCCGCCGACGCCCTGGAAAATGCGCGCCGCGATCAGCGTGCGTAGCGAATTGGACGCCCCGCAGCAGATCGAGCCGAGCGTGAAGACGACAATCGCGGCGCAGAACACGGCGCGGCCGCCGAAACGGTCGGCGACCCAGCCGCTCGCCGGAATGAACACGGCGAGGGTCAGCATGTAGGAGGTCAGAGCCAGCTTCAGGACGATCGGATCGAGGCCGAAATCATGGGCGATGGCCGGCAGCGCGGTCGAGATCACCGTGCCGTCGAGATTCTCCATCAGCAAGGCGGTCGCGATGATCAGCGGCGTCAGCAGCGAGCGGGGCACGGCGAAACCTTTCCGCGCCCTTGTGGCGCCGCATGGCGAGGCTCGCAATGGCCGGCGGCTCGGAAAATCCGGCTTGGCCGAGCTGGCGGCGCGCACGAATCGGTGAACGAGCGGCGAGGAATGAGGCGCTGCCCCAGCGATTGGCCTGCCCGTCAAAATTCGAACGCAACAAGAACAAAAATCGCTTGCGCATGAGAACAAAACATGCACATATTGTTGTCCGAAGCCGCTGTTGCGGCCTCGCCGCCGACCTGTCAGAAGGATGACGCGCCGTGACGCAAGCCAATCTCCGCCTCGTGGAAGGGACCTCCGTGGATAAGACCAAGGCGCTCGACGCCGCTTTGTCGCAGATCGAGCGGGCCTTCGGCAAAGGCTCGATCATGCGGCTCGGCAAGAACCAGCAGGCGGTGGAGATCGAAACGATTTCGTCCGGCTCGCTTGGGCTCGACATCGCGCTCGGCGTCGGCGGTCTGCCGCGTGGCCGGGTGATCGAGATTTATGGGCCGGAATCCTCGGGCAAGACCACGCTGACCCTGCATGTCATCGCGGAGGCCCAGAAAAGGGGCGGCGTCTGCGCCTTTGTCGACGCGGAGCATGCGCTGGACACGGTCTATGCGCGCAAGCTCGGCGTCAATCTCGAAGACCTGCTCGTCTCCCAGCCCGATACCGGCGAGCAGGCGCTCGAAATCACCGACACTCTGGTGCGCTCCGGGGCGGTCGACGTGCTGGTCGTCGATTCGGTGGCGGCCTTGACGCCGCGCGCCGAAATCGAAGGCGAGATGGGCGAATCGCAGCCCGGCTTGCAGGCGCGGCTGATGAGCCAGGCCTTGCGCAAGCTGACCGCCTCGATCTCGCGCTCCAACACGATGGTCATCTTCATCAACC
>DATGLU010000126.1:0-5296 GCA_035294045.1 Roseiarcus sp.
GGAGAAGGGGAGGCTCGCTTGCATCCCCGGCGCTCGGTTCCTATTTTCACTCCAAAGCTTGATCTTTTCCGCGGAGCCCGCCCCTTGTTCATCCAAACCGAAGCCACGCCGAATCCGGCGACCTTGAAGTTCCTTCCCGGCCGGCCGGTCATGCCGGAGGGCACGTTCGAGGCGCGCGACCCGGCCGAGGCGGAGCGCTCGCCGCTCGCGCGCGCCCTGATGCAGGTGCCCGGCGTCAGCGGCGTCTATTTCGCGCCGGATTTCATCTCGGTCACCAAGAGCGACGGCGAATGGCAGCATTTGCGGCCGGCCATTCTCGGCGTGGTGACGGAATTCTATCTCTCCGGCGAGCCGATCCTCGAAGGCGCGCCCGAACCGGTCGACGCGTCCGGCGAATTCTTCGACGAGAAAGACGCCGACACGGTCGAGACGATCAAGGAATTGATCGAGACCCGGGTCCGCCCGGCGGTCGCCGGCGACGGCGGCGACATCACCTTCAAGGGCTATCGCGACGGCGTGGTCTATCTGAACATGAAGGGCGCCTGCTCCGGCTGCCCCTCCTCCACCGCGACGCTCAAGCACGGCATTCAGAACCTGTTCCACCATTTCCTGCCCGAAATCCGCGCCATTGAGCAAGTCTGACCTGTAAAGGGCGCGCCGAGCCGCGCAAGCGGTTTTTCCGTTTGCCGGCCCGCCAAAAAAAGATGCGGTTTCAGGCGGGCGCGCCTTCGCCCGACGCGGCGAGCGTGCGAAGCCCCTCCCGGTAAGTCGGATAGAGCGGCGCAAAGCCGAGCCGGTTTTTAAGCTTGGCGTTGGAGATGCGCTTGTTGTCGCCATAGAAGCTGCGCGCCATCGGCGTCATTTCGGCCGTGTCGAAGGCTGCTTCGCGAGGCGGCGTCACGCCGAGCAGCCCGGCGGCGAAGGCGATCACGTCTTGCGGCGGCGCCGGCTCGTCGTCGGCGACGTTCCAAACGCCCCCCTCTCCGCCCCTTCCGATCGCAAGGCCGATCGCCTGGGCGATGTCCTCGACATGAATCCGATTGAAGACCTGGCCCGGCTTGACGATGCGCCGGGCGCGGCCTTCGCGCAGATTGACCAGCGCGTTGCGGCCGGGCCCGTAAATGCCGGCGAGGCGCAGGAGATGGACCGGCGCGCCAATTTCGCGCCCGAGCCTGAGCCAAGCCTGTTCGGCCTCGACACGCGCGCGGTTGCGCGCCGAGCTCGGCCGCAACGCGCTCGTCTCGTCGACCCACGCGCCGCCGTGATCGCCGTAAACGCCGATTGTCGACAGATAGACGATCGTCCGCCACGACGACGCCGCCAGCATAGGGGCAAAGCGCGCGAGAACCGGATCGCCATCCTCCGACGGCGGGATGGAAACGAGCAACACGTCGCTTTCGGCAAGGCGCGCTTCGATGGCGGGATCAGCTTTCGCGCCGTCGAAGGCGAGGATTTCGACGCGGGCATCCCCGGTTCCGGCTTGGCGCGCCTCGCGTGACGTGCCGACGACCCGCGCGCCGCGCAGGCCCGCGACGAAATGGCGGGCGCTGTAACCGAGACCGAAGACGAAAAGCTTCACAGCCGAGACTCGCCGGCTGCGGCGGCGGCTTCGGAAACGCCGGGGATGATCGACCAGGAAATTCCCGCTCGCCGGACAGCGCCGATTTCGTCGTCGCTTTGCGCGTCAAGATCGGCGACGCCGCCCCTGAAGCGCACCACCTTCTTGCCCGCGCGGCAGAGCGCGACGATGGCTTGGGCGTTATCGGCTGGCGCCCTGGCCTTGATCCGCTCCGCTTCGCGGCGCGCCAGATCGAGGGTCGCCGCCGGAACGCGGTCGTCGAAGACGATCGCGTCCGCCGATTGCAAGGCGCGCCAGGCCCGCAACGTCAGCAAATCGGCGCCGCCCGACCCCGCGCAAACGAAAACCGCTTCGCCCGTTTCGGCCGAAACGTCGCCCGCCGCCTGCGCGAGCAGCGCCTCGCGATCGTCCTCGCTCGGCGGGCGATCGGCTTTGGCCAGAGCCAAGGCGGCGAAGCGCTCCCAGAAGCTGCGGCGGCGCCGAAAGCTCGCGCCCAGCGCCTGAACCTGATCGCGCCAGCTTTCGGCAGCGGCGGCCCAGGCGGCGAAGCCTTGCGGGATGAGCGCTTCCAGCCGGCCGCGCAAAGCCTGGCCGAAAACCGGCGCAGCGCCGTCGGTCGAGACGCCGATGACCAGCGGCGAGCGGTTGACGATGGCGCCAAAGGAGAAATCGCAGAATTCGGGCTGGTCGATCACATTGACCGGCGCGCCCGCGGCGCGGCCGGCGGCGCTGAAGGCGCGCGATTCCGCCGGATCGGTAAAGTCGCCGACCGCGATCGCCGCGCCGGCGAGGTCTTCGGGGCGCCAATTTCGCCGCTCGATGCGCGCATCGGCGCGCCCGGCCGCGACGGCGATCATCCTCCGGCAAGGCGCCGGCGAAAAAATCCCGACCTTGGCTCCGGCCGCCGCCAGCAGCTCCGCCTTCCACGCCGCCGCCTCCGAACCGCCGGCGACCACGGCCTTTTTTCCCGCCAGCTTGAAGAAGACCGGAAGAGTGGCGAGCGGCGCAATCGCCTCGGTCGCAAGCTCGCGCTCGGCGGCGTCGCTCGCATCAGCGGCTGGCGACAAATCCGCATCTCGCTGTCGAGGTTTGCCTGTCATTCGCTTAAGGCCTGATCCAACCGAACGCGCCTTCAAACGCCCAAACAACCCGTCTATATCACGAGCCGGATCGGCCCTCGTCCCCGTTTCGGGCGCAAGCGGCCCAAGGAGAGACGCGTGGCGGACGAGAGCGCGATCATGAAAGCCCTGGCCGGCGTGGCGGGCCCGGACGGCAAGACGCCCCTGCCGCAATCCGGGGCGATCGGCGGCCTCACCCAGCGCGACGGCAAAGTCTATCTGTCGATCGCCGTCGAACCGGCCCGCGCCGCCGAGCTCGAGCCGATGCGGCTCGCCGCCGAGAAAGCGCTCAAGGCGACGCCGGGCGTCGCCAACGCGCTCGTGACGTTAACGGCGGAACGCCCGCCGGGCGCGCCGGTCCAGCCCGGCGCCAAGGCGGCGCACGGGCCGAGGCCGCGCGTGCCGGAAAGCGTCGCCGGGGTGAAGAACATCATCGCCATCGCGTCGGGCAAAGGGGGCGTCGGCAAATCGACGACCGCGGCCAATCTCGCCGTCGCCATGGCCAAGGAGGGCTGGCGCGTCGGCCTGCTCGACGCCGACGTGTTCGGCCCCTCGGCGCCGCGTCTCTTCGGCCTCAAGGAGAAGCCGAAAGTCGAGCAATCCTTCATCGTGCCGCTCGAGGCCTATGGCGTGAAGGTGATCTCGATCGGCTTGTTGATCGAGGAGGAGGCGCCGGTCGTCTGGCGCGGGCCGATGGTGATGTCGGCGATCACCCAATTGCTGCGCGAGGTCGCCTGGGGCGAGCTCGATTGCCTGATCGTCGACATGCCGCCCGGCACCGGCGACGTGCAACTGACCATGGCGCAGAGCGCGCCGCTCGCCGGCGCGATCATCGTCTCGACGCCGCAGGACCTCGCGCTGATCGACGCGCGGCGCGGCGTCGCGATGTTCGACAAGGTCAAAATCCCCGTCCTCGGCATCGTCGAGAACATGAGCTACTTCGTCTGCCCGCATTGCGGGACGCGCAGCGACATTTTCGCGCATGGCGGCGCGCGCCACGAGGCCGAGAAGCGCAACGTGCCCTTCCTCGGCGAAGTGCCGCTCGACATGGCGATCCGCGAGACGTCCGATGGCGGCCGGCCGATCGTCGCGGGCGACCCGGACGGCGCGCACGCGCAAAGCTATCGCGCGATCGCCCGCGCCGTCATCGCGCGGCTCGAAGGCAAGCCGCAGAGAGCGGCGCCGCGCATCGTGATCGGGTGAGAGGAGTGCGTTCGCCCCTGCCCCTGTCATTCCCGCGCAAGCGGGAATCCAGTACGCTCTCTCCTTCATGCGCCGCGGCTCTCTGGATTCCCGCTTTCGCGGGAATGACACAGGCGTAAAGGATGACGCAGCGCGCCGACGACCCTTGGCCCACAGAAATCCGTCTCACCGACGAGGGCCGCAAGCTGACCATCGCTCTCGATTCGGGCGAAAGCTTCACCTTGTCGAGTTCGTACCTGCGCAAGATGACGCCGAGCGTCGAGGCCAAGCGCCTGACCGAGGCCGAGCGCGAAAAGCTCATCGGCGGCCGCCAGGCGCGGATCACGGCGATCGAGCCGGTCGGCAATTATGCGATCCGGCCGACTTTCGATGACGGCCATTCGACCGGCATTTTCAGTTGGACCTATCTCGCCGAGCTCGGCCGCAAGGCGAAGAAGCGGTAGCGACCAAGCTCAACGTTCGGCCGTTCTTCTGACCTTCGGCTGGTCGCGCGCCGCCGACGCCGGGGTCGCCACCGCTTGGGTCAATGCGTAAAGCGCCACATTGCTTTCCTTGCCGCGCAACCGGAGATCGCCGAGAGAGCGCTTGGCGACGCCGGGCGGCAGATTGAGCCGATCGATCAGGTCCGCCGAGGCCAGCACGCGATCTCCCGTCTGACGGCAGAATTCCTGGATCCGGGCCGCGGTGTTCATCGTGTCGCCCAGGAATACGATCTCCTTCCTCACTGAGCCCATCTCGCCGGTCACCACCGGTCCGCAATGCAGCCCGGCGCGAAAGCTGACGGGCGCGCCAAAATCGCGCTGATAAGCCGGCGCGAGCAGCGCGAACCGGCCCATTGCAGCAAAGCATGCCGCGACGCAGCGGGCCTCGGCGATCCCTTCCTGGAGCGACCAGGTCGCGATCAGCTCATCGCCGACATAGCGATAGATTTCGCCGCGCGCCGCCGCGATCGGTTCGGTCAGATCGATCACGAAACGATTGAGCAGACGATGAAACGCGACAGGCCCGAGCCGCTCGGCGAAGCCGGTCGAGCCTTCCATGTCGATGAACAGGAAGACGCGCTGCTCGAGCCGCGGCTGATAGTAGCGGCCGGTGACGAAATTGAGCAGCACGTTCTGCCCGAGCAGGCGATTAATGTCGAAAAGGAAGACGAAGACGAAGGAGGCGGCGAGCGAGAACAGCACGTCGCGCAGCTCGATGCCGCGCTCGCCCGGGGCCGGGAGAGCCCATGCGCCAGCGCCAAGGCGAACAGGATGACGAGGAGATAGATCAGGGTCTTGACCGCCACATGGACCAGAAACGGCGCGCGGCGAAGCGGCGCTCCGAGCGGCTCCGCCAGAACGTAGATTTCGAAAGAGATCAGAATGCTCGCGATGACCGCGCCGGTCATGGCGCC
>DATGLU010000127.1:0-3350 GCA_035294045.1 Roseiarcus sp.
GCTCAGCGGCGCCGAACAGGCCGCGCTGAAGGCGCGCCAGGGCGTGCGCTATCACGCGCTCGAAGCGCTCGACGTGCTCGATCCGGAGACGATGCAGGCCGTTCCCGCCGACGGCGCGACGCTCGGCGAAGTGATGTTCCGCGGCAATGTGGTGATGAAAGGCTACCTCAAGAACAAGACGGCGACCGATAAGGCCTTCGCCGGCGGCTGGTTCCATTCCGGCGATCTCGGCGTCAAGCATCCCGACGGCTATATCCAGCTCAAGGATCGCTCGAAGGACATCATCATCTCGGGCGGCGAGAATATTTCCTCGATCGAAGTCGAGGACGCGCTCTTCCAGCATCCCGCCGTCCAGCTCGCCGCGGTCGTGGCGCGGCCCGACGAGAAATGGGGCGAGACGCCTTGCGCTTTCGTCGAACTCAAGCCCGGCATGCAGGCGAACGCGGACGAGCTGATCGCTTGGTGCCGCGAACGGCTCGCCCGCTACAAATGCCCGCGCCATGTCGTGTTCACCGAAATACCGAAGACCTCGACCGGCAAGGTGCAGAAATTCGTGCTGCGGGAGCGTGCGCGCGCGATCGGCCAGGACTAGGTCATGGCGACGCGCCGCGCGGCAAGCGCCAGCGATCCTTGGCCGGGCTTTTGGCGACGCCGGCTGATCGCCGCCATTCTCGCCGCCGCCGATGCTTTCCCGCATCCCGGCCAGGACGACGGCAAGCGCATCCACCAAGCGCGGAAAACGCTCAAGGAGGCGCGCGCCCTCGCCAAGCTGATGACGGCGGTGATCGGACCGCCGGCCTATGACGCGCTGCGCGAGCTCGAATCGGCCCGCCGCCGCCTCGGCCGGGCGCGCGATCTCGACGTCATGGCCGAGGCGCTCGCCAGCCTTCGCCGCCACGTTGACGATCGGCTAATCGACGCCCTTGGCGCGGCGATCGCCGGCGAGCGCGATGCGGCGCGCGCCGCGCATCGCGAGATCGACGCAGCGGCGCAAATCGCGCGCTTGCGCGCGCTCGCCCGCGCCGTCGAAGCCTGGGACCTCTCGGCGTTCGACCTCTTCGACCTCGCCCGCTCGCTGCGCGACCTCTATCGGGCGGCGCGGCGGCGCGGCAAAAAGGCCTTGGCCGACGCCGATCCGCGCGAGCTGCACGAATTGCGGGTCGCGATCGTCGACCTTGGCCATTGCTTCGCCGCGATGGAGCCGGCTTGGCCGGCGCATTTCGCGGCTTTCGCGCATGAATTCCGCCGCCTGCGCGAACAGCTCGGCCGGCACAACGATTTAACGGTCCTCGGCGACTTCGCCGTCGCCCGCGACCATATCGCCCCCGCCGAAAAAGAGGCTCTGTCGCGCGTCATTGCGCGGCGGCAAAAGCGCCTCGCCAAGCGCGCTCAACGCTTCTTCGACCGGCTTTTCGCCGAGCGGCCGAATGCGCTTTTCGAGCGCGTCGCCGCCTATATGGAGAATCCGACGGCTTCTATGAACCGCTCTGCTGATAGCGGGCTTTCAGCTCCTCGACCCGCTGCGCGTCGTGGTCGATGATGCAGCCGAGGCGCGGATCGCCGCCTTTAGCCGACATGCCGGCCTCGAACGGCGCGACATCCTGACAATCGGCGTCGCGCCAATTCTGCCACAGCGCTTGCGAATCGTTGAGCGAGCGCTTCCAGCGGGCCTTTTGCGCCGGGAGCAGTCCGGGACGCGTGTCGATGCTCTTGATCGCCGCGGCGAGAGCGCCGGCCAGTTCCTTGTCGCTGCGGTCGGCGGCGGCGCGCAGGCAATCGGCGAGATCCCTCGCGCCGATTTTCTTTGAATCGCAGGCGAGTTGCGACGGACGCGCCGCGTCGGCGAAAGCCGCCCCGGCCAGAAGGATCAAAAGCGCAGAAACGAGAAGCGGTTTCATGGGCTCACGGCTAACACGATGCGAGCTTTCGGCCGCAATAAGGACATTGCCGGACGCTCTGTCAATGACGGCGCTTTTAACGATCCGCTCCTTGGCGGCGGCGCCCCTTGCATCGGCGCCGCCTCTCCCTGATAAGGCGGCGCGATCGAGGCCGGCCGAACCGAATGTCTTTCCTTCGCCTCTATAGGCGCGCTTTCGCGCAGCTTGCCGCGGCCAGGGGCGCCGCTTCCGCCTTGGCCCTCGCCAATCTTCTCGTCGCGGCGGCGCAATTCGCCGAGCCGATCCTGCTCGGCCGCATCGTCGACAAGCTCACCGCCGCGCGGGCCGCGGCGCGAGCGCCGCAATGGGGGGACGTCGCCCCGCCGCTCGCCGCCTGGGTCGGGTTCGGGCTGTTCATCATCGCCGCCAGCGTCATCGTCGCGCTCAACGCCGATCGCCTCGCCCATCGTCGGCGCCTCGCCGTGATGGCCGCATATTTCGAGCACGCGCTGCATCTGCCGCTGAGCTTCCATGTCCGCGCTCATTCCGGCCGGCTGCTCAAGGTGATGATCGAAGGCGCCGACGGGCTGTTTACGCTTTGGCTGTCGTTCTTCCGCGAACATTGCGCCAGCGTCGCGGCGCTCGTCATCCTGTTGCCGCTGACGCTCGTCCTCAATTGGCGCCTCGGCTCGCTCCTCCTCGCCCTGGTGATCGCTTTCGGCCTGACGATGAATTTCGTTTTGCGGCGAACCGAAAGGCGGCAGGGCGAGGTCGGCCGCTACAGCTCCGATCTTGCCGAGCGCGTCTCCGATGCGCTCGGCAATGTGCCGGTGATCCAAAGCTTCGCGCGGGTCGACGAGGAGACGCGCGCCGTGCGCGGCTTGATCGACGCGCTGCTCGCAGCGCAGCTTCCCGTACTCTCCTGGTGGGCGGCGGCGTCGATCGCGACCCGCGCTTGCGCCACGCTGACCCTGTTCGGCATCTTCATCGTCGGGATCTGGCTGAACATCAACGGGCTGGCGACGATCGGCGAGATCATCGCGTTCATGAGCCTCGCCGCCATGCTGATCGCCCGGTTGGAGCAGATTGTCGGCTTCTTCAACTACCTCCTCCTGCAAGCGCCCCGGCTGGCGCAATTTTTCGACGTGCTCGATACCGTCTCGACCGTCGCCGACCGGGCCGGCGCGGTCGTGGTCGGCCGGCTCGAAGGCGAAGTGACGTTCGACAACGTCTCCTATTCCTATGACGGCTTGCGCGACGCGCTGAGCGGCCTTTCCTTTCATGTCGCGCCCGGCCGGACCATCGCCCTGGTCGGCGCCACCGGCTCGGGCAAGTCGACGACGCTGAGCCTGCTGCATCGCGTCTTCGATCCGACCAGGGGCCGGATTTTGGTCGATGGGCGCGATCTCAAGGACATGACGCTGACGTCGCTCCGCAAAAATATCGGCGTCGTGTTCCAGGAGCCGCTGCTCT
>DATGLU010000128.1:0-5449 GCA_035294045.1 Roseiarcus sp.
CGCCAGGAACATGATCCGGCCGCGGCCAGGATCGCCGCCATCCTCGTAAGCGCGCCAATCGGCGCGCGCATAGAGCGGACGCGGCGCTGAGACGAACCACGCCGCGATCGCGGCGGCGACCGCGATAAGCAGCAGAAGAAGCAGCCAACGCCTCATCGTCCCCATTCCGGCGCGGCGGCGCAGCGAAGACCGCGCCGGCAGGATTACGGCTCTTTAGTCTTTCTTGGCGCGGTATTTCTCGTGGCAAGCGCCGCAATCGTCGAAGACTTTCGGCATTTCCGCTTTGAGGCTCGCCGTGTCCTTGATCGAGCCGAGCGCCGCTTTGGCGTCGTCGCCGAGCTTGGCGAAATGCGCCTCGAAATCTTTCTTGTCCTGCCAGATCGCCGGCAGCGCGCCAGTGTCGTCGCCGGTCTTGCTGTCCTCGGGAAACAAAGCCGGGCCCTTCTCGGCCGAGTCGATGAAGGTCTTCAGCGAAGCCTGTACGACGTCGAGATCGAACGGCGCGCCTTTCATGATCTTGACGATCGCGGTCGCCGCTTTGCCATTGGCTTTCATCAAGGCCTGGCGCTTCGCAATCGCGTCGGAAGCCGCATAGACGGCGCCCATGCCGAGCGCCAGCGTCGCAACGATGATCAGCGTTCGCTTCATTGTCCGCCTCCCTTTCAAGCCGACGTTGGCGAAAGCTTCAAAGGGAGGCAAGCGCGACGTGGCGGCGCGGCGTACTCTTTTTCGTGAAGTCCTTTCGACGAATACCGCCCGCCCGTCAGGTGTTCGCCGCCCCTTGAATCGCCTGGAAAATCGCAAAAGGAGTCGCCGGCATGTCGATCCGATGCTCGCCATAGCGCCGCCACAGCGCGTCGCTGACCGCGTTCATCACCGCCGGCGACGAGCCGATCGAACCGGCTTCGCCGGCCCCTTTAAGACCGAGCGGATTGGTCGTCGACGGGATGTTGCGCGTCTCGAAATAGAAGTTCGGCAGATCGTCCGCGCGCGGCATGCAATAATCCATGAAGCTCGCGGTCAGCAATTGTCCTTCCTCGCTGAACACGGCGCGCTCGTGCAAGGCCTGGCCGATGCCTTGGGCGATGCCGCCATGAACCTGGCCGGCGAGCAGCAGCGGATTGAGCGTGAAGCCGAAATCGTCGACCACCGTGTAGCGCTCGATCGTCACGACGCCGGTCTCCGGGTCGATCTCGACCTCGCAAGTATGCGTGCCGTTCGGATAGGTCGCGTCGGCCGGCGCATATTCGCCGCCCGCTTTGAGCTTTTCCGGCGTCGCGCCGGGCAGCTTGGCGATCTCCTCATAGGAGATCGAGCGGTCAGTGCCGGCGATGCGGATGCGGCCGTCGGCGACTTCAAGGTCGGCCGGCGCCGCTTCGAGCTTGTCGGCGGCGATCTCCTTCAGCGATTCGACGAGCTTTTCCGACGCTTTGCCGACCATCACCGCGCCGATCGGGATCGAGCGCGAGCCGCCGGTGCCGAAGCCGGTCTTGACGCGGTCGGTATCGCCCTGAACGACCTTGATGCGCTCGAGCGGCACGTCGAGATATTGCGAGACGACCTGCGCGTAAGCCGTCTCATGGCCTTGGCCGTTCGACTGCGTGCCGATCAGGACGGTGAAATTGCCGTCCTGGCCGAGCTCGACCGAGCCTTCCTCGTTGTCGTTCCAGGCGGTGCATTCGATATAGCTCGCAAAGCCGATGCCGCGCAGCTTGCCGCGCGCCTTGGCCGCCTCGGCGCGCTTCTCGAAACCGGCGTAATCGGCCTTGGCCAGCGAAGCGCGCATCGCGCCCTCGAAATCGCCGACATCGTAGGTGCGTTCCGTCTGGGTATGGTACGGCATTTGCGACGGCTTGACGAAATTCAGCGCGCGGATTTCCTCGCGCGGCATCGACAATTTGCGCGCGCAAAGATCGACCAGTCGCTCGAGCACATAGGCGGCTTCCGGCCGCCCGGCGCCGCGATAGGCGTCGACCGGCGTCGTATGCGTGTAGATTCCGCGCACCCGCGCATGCAGAACTGGGATGTCGTAGGCGCCGGTCGCCATCGAAGCGCCGAGATAAGGAATATACGGACCGAATTGCGAGAGATAGGCGCCGAGATTGCCGAGAATGTCGACGCGCAAGGCGAGGAACTTGCCCTTGTCGTCGAGCGCCATTTCCGCGGTCGTGACATTGTCGCGCCCCTGCGTGTCGCCGACGAAATGCTCGAAGCGATCGGCGACCCAGCGCACCGGCCGCTCCAGCCGCTTCGCCGCTTCGAGAACGAGCGGATATTCGCGATGCAGGATGCTTTTCGTGCCGAAGCCGCCGCCGACATCGTAGGTGACGACGCGAAGCGAGTCGGGCGGAATTTTTAGAACCTCGTTGGCGATCGAATCGCGGAAGCCATGCACGCCCTGGCTGCCGACATTGAGGAAATAACGCTTCGTGCGCGGATCGTATTCGCCGATCGCGCCGCGCGTCTCCATGAAATTGGCGATGACGCGATTGTTGACGACTTTCAGGCTGACGACATGCTTGGCCTTGGCGAAGACCGCCTTGGTCTTCTCAGGATCGCCAAGATGGGTGTCGTAGGCGGTGTTGCGCGGCGCCTCGGCGAAGAGGAGCGGCGCGCCGTCGGCGATCGCCGCCTCCATGTCGATGACCGCTTCGAGCGGCTCCCAATCGACGCCGATCGCCTCGACCGCGTCGCGCGCCTCGCGCTCGCTCTCGGCCACCGCCATGGCGACGATGTCGCCGACATGGAAGGCTTCGCCGTCGGCCATGACCGGGCAAGGCTTCAGCGGCGTCTGCGACTTGTCCGAATTGGGCAGCGGCGCGAGGCAGGGCAGCGGCCCGAGGGCGGAGAAATCCTTCAGCGTATAGACCGCCTTGACGCCGGGCATGCCGCGCGCCGCCTCAAGGTCGCTGAAGGAGAATTTGGCGTGGGCATGCGGGCTGCGCAGGAAAGCGGCGTGAAGCGTCCCTTCCGGCCAAAAATCGGACGTGTAACGGCCGCGCCCCGTGATCAGCCGCGGGTCCTCGACCCGCTTCACCGCCTGTCCGACCCCAAATTTCATCGGCTTCATTAATCGATCCTCTTGGAATGGGCTGGAGCGCCGCGGCGACGGCGGCCGGCGGCTTTTAAGAACTCTCACTTTAGCATGTCAGCGGCGCGGCGCCAGCGGCGGCCTCGCCCGCCCGGGTCGGCGGTCTCAAAGGTCCGTTCGCCACATTGCGGCCCTGTTTGGTCAACGCTTCCTTAATCGGACTTCGCGACAATTGAAGCATTTGGTTAACCAACGGACCGCCGCCATGCAGGACGCCCCGGACTTCAACGACAAGGATTCTTCTCAGATCGCCGCGCCTGACATGGCCGCCGACAAAGCCTCGCCGGTCAGCGGCGCGGCCGGCGAGGCGCCGCCTGTTTCAGCGGCGGCCCCGACGGACGCCGAGGCCTGCCCCGAGCCGATCGAGGTTCGCGCGAATGCCGGTTCGTCCGCGGAGACGCCGGCGCGCGAGGCGCCGGCGGTCGAGCCGGTGCGCGCGACGCTGATCCCATTCGTCGCGCCACGCCCGCAAGGCGCCGCCTTTGGCGGGCTCGGCCGCTTCGCCGCCGACCGGCGCTTCCAGACCGCGGCAGCGGCGGCCTGCCTCGCTTTGATCGCCGTCGTCGCCGGCGGCGCGACGCTCGAACGGGCGTCGAAGTCCGAGCGCGAGTCGCAGCGCCTGGCCCAGGCGGTGAGCGCGATGTCGGCGCGGATCGCCGCAATGGAGACCGCGAAGCCCCGCGACGAGACCGCCGAAATCCGCAAAGCCGTCAGCGAAGCGCGCGGCGGCCTCGCCACCTCGCGCGATCTTTCCGCGACCATCGCCCAGTTGAACGCCCGCCTCGACCGGCTCGAGCGCGAGCACCAGGCCCGTCTCGACAAGCTCGGCGACCGGCTCGAGCACGAGGTCGCCGCCCGCGGCGCCGACGCGCAAACGCGCAGCGCCGATCTCGCTCAGCGTGTCGACCGGCTGGAAAAGACCGATATCGCCGCGCGGCTCGACAAGCTGGAAAAGTCTGACCTCGCGGCGCGGATCGACAAGCTGGAAAAGGCGGATTTCGCCGCGCGCATCGACAAGGTCGAAAAGAAGGTCGCCGCGCAAACCGCATCCGCCGCCGCGCCGCTGCCGCCGCAGAAAGCGGCGGCCGCTTCGCCCGGCGTCTCCAACGAGGTGACGGGATCCATCGAGCGGCCGCATCCGACCGAGCCGATCCGCGGCTGGTACCTGATCGAGATGCGCAACGGCTCGGCGGTCGTCGAGAATCGCCAGGGCATGCATCAAATCGCGCCCGGCGATTCGCTGCCCGGCGCCGGCAAGGTCGAGCGCTTCGAGCGGCGCGGCCGCGAATGGGTCGTGGTGACCGATCAGGGCGTCATCGTGCAGGCGTCGGCGGGAAGCTACGCGCCGCGCGTCGTCCTGCGTCCGCCGGGCTATGGCCCGTACGGTCCGGGCTACGACTACGAGGATTGAGCGCGCGCCTGGCGGAATCTGAAGCCAAGCGCGCCGAGCCCGGCAAGCAACGCCAAGACATAGGCGGCGGCGCCGATTCCAGCGAGGATGACGAGCAGAATTTCGTCGCGCCAGTGCGGCGCGGTCGCGGCGAACTGCGCCGCCGCCGGCAGGCTCACCGAGAGCGCGAGCGCCAAGACGCCGCTCGCGCAGCACGCCGCCGCCGCGACTTCGCCGAGATGCGCGTCGGGCCGCATCAAGCCGCGCGCGAGGGCAAGCGCGGTCAGCCCGGCAAGATTGAGCCAGGCGCCGATCGCGGTCGCCAAGGCGAGGCCGGCCGCCCCCAGCGATCGGTAGAAGACGAATTTCAGCGCCACATTGACGGCGATGGCGCCGAGCGAGACGAACATCGGCGTCATCGTATCGCCGCGCGATTGGAAGCTCGCCACCGCCGAGCGGATCAAGACGATCGGCAGCAGGCCGATTCCATAGGCGGCGAGCACCGCGGCCGAGCGCGCCGCGTCGGCCGCGGTAAAGGCGCCGCGCAGAAACGCGCCGCGCATGATCGGCTCGGGGACCAGGATGAAGGCGACGAAGAACGGCGCCGACAAAACGAGGGTCAGCGCCATGGTGCGATTCTGCGCCCGGGCCGCCCCGTCCTTGTCGCCGCTCGCCAAGCGCCGGCTCATCTGCGGCAGCAAGACGGTTCCCGCAGCGACCCCGACCACGCCGATCGGCAATTGGTACAGCCGCTCGGCAAAGTAGATGGAGGCGAGGGCGCCGGTCGGCAGCATCGAGGCGATGATCGAATCGGCGAGCAAAGCGATCTGCACGCCGGCCGAGCCGATCACGGCGGGCGCCAGCGCGCCGAAGAACTGGCGAATGTCCGGGCTGAGGCGCGGCCGGGCGAAGCCTTCGAGCAGATTGCGCCGCCGCGCCGCCAGCATGAGCAAGGCCAATTGCAAGCC
>DATGLU010000129.1:0-2116 GCA_035294045.1 Roseiarcus sp.
ACTCAGCGCAGCCCCTCACCCGGCGGCTTCGCCGCCACCCTCTCCCCGCTGCGCGGGGCGAGGGGTGTACTCACGCCTTCACGAACGGGCACCCGCCTTTGTCCAGCGGGCGGAACGCGTCTTCCGGCTTGATCGTCGCCAGGACCTTGAAATAGTCCCACTCGCCCTTCGACTCGGCGACGGTCTTTGTCTCGAGCAAGTACATCGGGTGCAGCTTGCGGCCGTCGATGCGGATCGAGCCCTTGCCGAAGAGCGGATCGTCGGTCGGCATCGCCTTCATCTGATCGATCAGCTTGACCCCGTCCGCCGCGCTTTTGATCACCGCCATCGCCTTGATCAGATGCTCGGTCGCCGAATACATGCCGGCATGCATGTCGTTCGGCATCATCTTCTTGGGATGGGCCGCCTGAAAGCGCTTGGCGAAAGCGCGCGTGCCGTCGTTCATGTCCCAATAGAAGCCGGTGCAGATGGTCGAGTTCTGCACCGCCGCGAGGCCCAGCGAGGGAACATTGGTGACGTTGAGGATGAGGCCGGCGAGGCGCTGCTTCTTGGTCAGACCGAATTCCGCCGCCTGCTTGATGCAGGTGTTCAAATCGCCGCCGGCATTGGCGAGGCCGACGACATCGGCGCCCGAGGCCTGGGCTTGCAAAAGGTAGGAGGAGAAATCCGCCGTGTTGAGCGGATGGCGCGCCTCGCCGAGCACCTTGCCGCCCGCCGCTTCGACCGCGTCGGCGCAATTGCCCTTCAAATCCTTGCCGAAGGCGTAATCGGCGGTGATGAAGAACCAGGTCTTGCCGCCCTGCTCGGTCAGCGCCTTGCCGAGCCCATGGCCGAGCGCGTAGGTGTCGTAGGTCCAGTGAATGAAAATCTTCGAGCATTTGGCGCCGGTCAGCGCCGAGGTGCCGGCGCCCGAGCCGATCACCGCCTTGTTCTTTTCGACCGCGACATTGACCACGGCGAGCGCGACCGAGGAATTCGGCAAATCCATGATCACGTCGACGCCGTCCTCGTCGAACCAGCGCCGGGCGATGGCGCTGCCGACATCCGGCTTGTTCTGGTGATCGGCCGAGACGATCTCGACCGGCACGCCGAGCTTTTGGGAAAAATCGTCGACCGCCAGCTTGGTCGCGACGATCGAGCCGACGCCCTGGTAATCGGCATAGACGCTCGACATGTCGTTCATGATGCCGATCTTCAGCGGCTTGATGGCGTCGCCGAAGGCGACGCGCGGCGCGAGCGCGAAAGCCGAGCTCCAAAGCAGCAATTGCCGACGATCCATGACGCTCCTCCCTTCGCCCCGCTGATTCCGCGGCGGCGCTCTTCATTGTCCCGGCGCGATGCGGCCGCCCGCCAAAGCAAGCCCGCGCGAAATAGTTATATGAGATAATCTTCTTCCGTTCAAGATCGCGCGAGGGCAAAAGTCCTTTTGCTTGGCGGAGATTGCCAGCGCCCGCGGCGATGGCGTAGAGCCAACCCGCCGGAGAAACCGGCGAGACGGGGACTTGATGAGCGCTTCGAGGCTGATCGCCACCTATAGGCTTCGTTCGGACGCCGCGACCATCGAAGAGCGGGCGCGGGCGATTGCGATCGAGCAGAGCGTCGAGGCGCCGCTGGCGGCCACCCGCGACAAGAAAATCCTCGCCGACATTGTCGGAGAGACCCGCCATATCGCCGATCGCGGCGGCGGCGTGTTCGATGTCGAGATCGCGCTCGCCGTCGCGACGGTCGACGGCGAAGCCGGCCAGTTGCTCAACATGCTGTTCGGCAACACCTCGCTCCATGACGATGTGACGCTGGTCGCCGTCGAGTTTCCGCAGGCCCTGGTTGCGGCGTTCGACGGCCCCAGCCACGGGCTTGCCGGCTTGCGCACGCGCGTCAAGGCCGGGCGGCGGCCGCTAACCGCCTCGGCTTTGAAGCCGCAAGGTCTGTCGCCCGACGCCCTGGCTGCGCTCGCCCACAACCTGGCGCTGGGTGGGCTCGACTTCCTCAAAGACGATCACGGCCTCGCCAATCAGGCCTTCTCGCCCTTCGAGGAGCGGGTCCCGGCCTGCGCCGCGGCGGTGCGGGCGGCGGCTCGCGCGACCGGCCATCCGACCCGCTATGTCCCGAGCCTGTC
>DATGLU010000130.1:0-5332 GCA_035294045.1 Roseiarcus sp.
CCGTCTGGCCTTCGGCGGCAAAATCGGTATGTTGCCGGCCGCCGAAGCGCAAGGCCGGCGCGCAATCGTCAGCCGCATCAGCGCTTTCACTGGATTCCTGGGCCGCAACGGCCCATCTCGAAGGATTTGAAAACGTGAGAGTCATCGCAAGCTCGATCCGCAAAGGCAATATTATCGAGCGGGAAGACGGGCAGCTTTATGTCGTCCTATCGGCCGAGAGCTTCCATCCGGGCAAGGGCACGCCGACCACCCAGATCGACATGCGCCGGATTTCCGACGGCGTGAAGGTTTCGGACCGCTTCAAGACCACGGAACAGGTCGAGCGCGCCTTCGTTGAGGACAAGGAGTTCAGCTTCCTCTATCAGGACGGCGACGGCTATCACTTCATGAATTCCGATACTTACGACCAGGTCCAGGTTCCGCAGGACGTGATCGGCGAGCAGGCGCAATGGCTGCAGGAAGGCATGAAGGTGATGCTGTCGATCTTCAACGGCGTCGCCGTCGCCATCCAATTGCCGCAGCGCGTGACCTTGGAAGTGACCGAGACCGAGCCGGCGATGAAAGGTCAGACCGCCTCTTCGTCGTACAAGCCCGCCAAATTGTCGAACGGCGCGCGCGCCATGGTGCCGCCGCACATCACGACTGGCACGCGCGTCGTCATCCAGACCGACGACGGCTCCTATATCGAGCGCGCCAAGGATTGAAGGCTGGGGTCTGTCATTCCCGCGCAAGCGGGAATCCAGACTGAGCCAGTCCTTAAGACGCGGCGGTTCTCTGGATTCCCGCTTTCGCGGGAATGACACTGTGCTTTGGAGCGGAGGCGGCGATGCAGCTCGGAATGATCGGCCTAGGCAGGATGGGCGCCAATATCGTGCGCCGGCTGATGCGCAACGGTCATTCCTGCGTCGTCTACGACCGCGACCCGAAGCCCGGCCAAGCGCTCGCTGCGGAAGGCGCGAAAGCGGTCGCCTCGCTCGAAGAGATGGTCCAGGCGCTGGCGGCGCCGCGGGCGATCTGGATCATGCTTCCCGCCGGCGCGCCGACGGAAGAGACGATCGCGGCGCTTGCCGCGCTCGCCGGGCCCGGCGACGTGATCATCGACGGCGGCAATTCGTTCTGGCAGGACGACATCCGCCGCGGCGCCGAGCTCGCCAAGAAAGGCCTCCACTATCTCGATGTCGGCACGAGCGGCGGCGTCTGGGGCCTGGAGCGCGGCTATTGCATGATGATCGGCGGCGAGGCGGAGGTGGTGCGCCGGCTCGATCCGATCTTCAAGACGCTGGCGCCGGGACGCGGGACGATCGCGCCGACGCCCAATCGCGGCGGCCGCGATCCGCGCGTCGAAGAAGGCTACCTCCATGCCGGACCGTGCGGCGCCGGGCACTTCGTCAAGATGGTCCATAACGGCGTCGAATACGGCATGATGCAGGCCTATGCCGAGGGCTTCGACATCTTACGCAACGCCGACAGCAAGGCGCTGAAGGAGGAGCATCGCTTCTCGCTGAACCTTGCCGACATCGCGGAAGTGTGGCGGCGCGGCAGCGTCGTCACGTCCTGGCTGCTCGATCTGACCGCCGCCGCGCTCGCCCATGAAGGCGAGCTCGCCTCCTATTCCGGCTATGTCGAGGATTCCGGCGAGGGCCGCTGGACGCTGATGGCGGCGATCGAGGAGGCCGTGCCCGCCGAAGTCCTCTCCGCCGCGCTCTATACCCGCTTCCGCTCGCGTCAGGAACATACTTTCGCTGAGAAGATCATCTCCGCGATGCGCAAAGGCTTCGGCGGCCATATCGAGCCGCATCACGAATAGCCGCGCGTCCCGCCTCCGTGTCATTCCCGCGAAAGCGGGAATCCAGAACGGCCTCTGTACTATGCCCGGCGCAGCCTGGATTCCCGCTTTCGCGGGAATGACAGAGGTTCAATAGAACCCCACCGGAAAGTATTTCAGGTAAAGCTCGGCATAGACGCCGCGCGAGGCGAGCCGGGCCAGCGCCCAGTCGATCGCATGGCGCAGATCGGCATCTTCCTTGCGCAGGGCCATGCCAACGCCCTCGCCGAAGAACCGGCTCTCGAGATAGGGACCTCCTTTGAACAGGCAGCAATCGGCGGAAGCCGAGCCGGCCAGCCAGACCGCCCAGGAGAGGCCGTCGCCGAAGGCCGCGTCGATCGCGCCCGAGCGCAGCGCGGCGCGAAGCGCCGCGACGTCCGGGTAGGTCTTGTCGACGACGCCAGGAAAGAACGCGTCGAGATAAGCCTTGTGCGCCGAGCCTTCGACGACGCCGATGCTCTTGCCGGCCAGAATCGCCGGCGTCGCGTCGGTCAATTTCGAATCCTTGCGCGTGGCGAAGCGCGCCGGCGACTTGTAATAGGGCTTGGTGAAATCCACCTTGGCGCGCAAAGCCGGCGTCGCGGCGAGCGAGGCGGCGACGACGTCGCCCTTGCCGGCGAGCAGCGAGTCGACGAGCGTGTCCCAACGCCGCGCCTGGATCGTGCAGGCGATCTGCAATTCGGCGCAGACGGCGCGGGCGATATCGACATTGAATCCCGCCAGCGCCCCGTCGGGCAGGGCGAAATCGAGCGGCGGATAATCGTCGTCGGTCAAGAAGCGAAGCGCGCGCACGCCGACCAGTTCGGGACGTTCGAGTTGCGCATCGGGATCCCAGAACGAGGGGATCGTCACCCGCGGCGCGGCTTGCTGCGCGGCGGCGCCGATCGCCGCGACAACAATTGCCGTAACGGCAAGTAAAAATATTTTCAATTTCATCGTCGGCGCAGGATGACAGCAACGCAAAGCTGAGCTTCACTATAGAGGAGGCGGTTTTGGGGGCGTAATCTTTTTTAAGCAAGCGGTTTTTGGGCAGCTCGGCTTGCGCGCGCCCTTCGTCGCCACGAAAGAGTGGTCGCGGCGTGGGGGAACTCGTCGCCAAAGAGGAAACGTCCGAGCGCGCGCCGCCGCCCGAACCACTGGGCGATACGCGGCCGCCGCAACGCGCGTTCGATTGGACGGCGAGCATGCCGCCGGAAATTGCCTTTCTGGCGCATCGCGACATAGCGCCCGGCGCGTTGCTCTTTGCTGCATTCGAAGCCGGCAAGAGCGGCGTCTCGGCCGATCAGGTTCTGCTCAACGAAGGGCTGATGAATGAGGACGAGTTCTATCGCTTTCTCGCCGATCATGTGAAAGCGCCGTTCTATGCCGGCGAGATCGCGATCGACGCGGCGGTCGATCCGGTCGAAGCGGTATGGACCGGCGCGGCGGCGCTCGCGCCGAACGACGCCGGCCTCAGCCATGTCGTCGCGCCGCGCGGCGCCGCCGTGAAACTGCTGATCCGCGCGGCGGCGGCCGGCGTCGACGCCGAAGGGCTCGCGATCGCGTCACCGCGCCAATTGCTGGCTGCCGTCACCGCGGCGGCGAGCGCGCGAATCGCCCAGGCCGGCGCGTTGGCTTTGAAAGCGCAGGACGCCGCTTTATCCGCGGATCGGCGCGTGACCGCCGGGCAAGCCGCGGCGGCGATCCTCTTCCTCGCGGCGGCCGCCGTTCTCGCCATAACGGACGTCGAGCTGCTGAAGGCGATCGCCGCCATCGCGCTTTGGGCGGTTTTCGGCTCGTCGATCGCGTTGCGGCTTTGGGCGTCAGCGCAGCGACCGGCGTCGCGCGAGCGCCCTTGCGCCGAACGCGACCTGCCGGTCTATTCGATCGTCGTCGCGCTCTACGACGAAGCCAATATGGTCGATCAGCTTGTCGCCGCGCTCGATGCGCTCGACTATCCACGCGCCAAACTGGACGTGACGATCGTCCTCGAGCAAGGCGACGAGCAGACATTGCGCGCGCTGAAGCGGCGCGGCTTGGCGGCGCGTTACAGCGTCATCGTCGCGCCGCGCGGCGAGCCGCGGACCAAACCGCGCGCGCTCAACATCGCTTTGCCTTTCGTCCGCGGCCGCTACGTCGTCGTCTACGACGCGGAGGACAAGCCCGACCGCGATCAGCTTCGGCGGGCGGCGGCGCGCTTCAACGCCGAGCCGGATATCGGATGCCTGCAGGCGCGCCTCGCCATCGAGAGCGACGGACGGTGGCTCGCGACGATGTTCGCGGTTGAATATTCCGCTTTATTCGACGCCTTCAATCCCGGCCTTGCCATGTTGCGCGCGCCGATCGCGCTCGGCGGCACGTCCAACCATTTCCGCACCGACGTGCTGCGGCGAGTCGGCGGCTGGGACGCCTGGAACGTCGCCGAGGACGCCGATCTCGGCCTGCGCCTGGCGCGCTTCGGCGTCCGCGTCGCCACATTCGACTCCGACACTGACGAAGAGGCGCCGGCGAATCTCGGGCAATGGCTGGCGCAGCGCCGGCGCTGGCACAAAGGCTGGCTGCAAACCGCGCTGGTTCATTCGCGCCATCCCGGAAGATTTTTGCGCGAGCTTGGCCCGTTCCGCGCCTGGTGCGCGGCTTCGCTGATGGCCGGCGCCGTTCTCGGCGCGATGCTCGGCCCGTTTTTCACCGCCTATACGCTCTGGCGCTGCGCCTATGGCGATCTGCTCGCGCCGCGCACGCTGTTTCAATCGGCGGCGAGCACGATGACCGTCGCGGTGCTGATCGCCGGGCTCGTCTCGATCCTCGCGCCGGCGGCGGTCGGGCTGCGCCGGCGCGGGCTCGACCGCCTGCTCTGGGCGACCCCGCTTTTGCTGGCCTATTATTGCCTCATCAGCCTTGCCGCATGGCTGGCGCTTTTCGAACTTTGTCATCGGCCCTTTCATTGGGCCAAGACCGAGCACGGCGCGCGGCGCGGGCGGCCGCCGGCGCCGGCCGCGGCCTGGACGGCGGCGCCCGTTCGCGATTGACATCGCGCGCCGCCTTCCTACTGTGCCGCCTCTTTCATGGACCGATCGCCCGTCATTCAGGAACGTTGAAATATGTCCGCCGCCGCTCTCATCGACGCCGCTCAGGCCTCGAAGGCCTGGCCGTTCGAGGAGGCGCGCAAGCTCATCCGCCGCCTTGAAAGGACCGGCCAGAAGGAGGTCTTGTTCGAGACCGGCTATGGCCCTTCGGGCCTGCCGCATATCGGCACGTTCGGCGAAGTCGCCCGCACGACGATGGTGCGCCACGCCTTCCGCGTCCTGACCGAAGACAAGATCAAGACAAGGCTGATCGCCTTTTCCGACGACATGGACGGCCTGCGCAAGGTTCCGGACAATATTCCGAACCAGGACATGGTCCGCCGCCATCTCGGCAAGCCGTTGACCCAGATCCCCGACCCGTTCGGCGAGTACGACAGTTTCGCCGCGCATAACAATGCCAGGCTGCAGAAATTCCTCGACGCGTTCGGCTTCGATTACGAAT
>DATGLU010000131.1:0-3067 GCA_035294045.1 Roseiarcus sp.
GATTTCGTTCCCGACGCTGGCCGCTCCGGCCGGCCCCGCTGTCTCCGTCGGGGTCGGCCGTGCTTTTCCGCGACATCGCCGCGCTAAAAACGACGAAGCGCGGAACCGCGCGCCGTCAAGGCAAGTTGGGCCGGCGGCAGGGGCTCTTGAGCAAGAAAGTCGCGGGACCATGACGAGACCAATGATCCAGCCGAAGCTGCTTGCCGCCGCCGCGGCGATCAGCCTCGCATTGGCCAGCGCGCCGCCAGCGCTGGCTCAGGCGCCTTCGAGCGACGCCCCGGCCTTTTTGACCAAGGCGAACGTCGCCAACACGTTCGAAATTCAGTCCAGCCAGTTGGCGGAGCAAAAATCGAAGAACCCGGCAATCCTGCGTTTCGCCCGGGAGATGATCAAGGATCACTCCAAGGCGGCGCATCAAATGGACCAAGCCGAAAAACGGGCGCATATGCCCGCGTCGCAACCGAGCCTCGACCCGCCGCACGAAGACATGCTTCACCAGCTCCAGGCGGCCAACGGCCAGCAATTCGATTCTCTCTACGTTCAGATGCAGAAACAGGGGCACGAGCAAGCCGTCGGCCTCTTTACCACCTACGCGCAGAGCGGCGACAATCCCGCCATTGTCGGCTTCGCCAAAAAGGCCCTCCCGGTCCTCCGCCGGCACTTGCAGCATATCGACCAAATTGCCGGCCAGCATGGCTGAGGCCGCTTGAGCTCACCCCGCCGCCCGTCCGGGCGATTGCTTTCAGTGGATGAGCCGGGCGCGGGCCGTTGCGCGGTTTGAACCGCGCGCGCCGCCCGTCTAACCCTATTGGATGCGCCAAGCCTTTCACGCCGATCTTCACATTCATTCCAAATATTCGCGCGCCACCAGTCGCGACCTCGATCTGGAACACCTCGCCTTTTGGGCGGCGCGCAAGGGCGTTTCGGTCGTCGGCACGGGCGATTGCGTCCATCCGGCCTGGCTCGCCGAGCTCAAGGACAAGCTCGTCCCGGACGGAAGCGGCCTGTTTCGCCTCAAAGACGAGATCGAGCGGGAGATTTTCAAAACCCTGCCGCCGGTGTGCCGCGCGACCGTGCGCTTCATGCTCTCGACCGAAATCTCGACCATCTACAAGAAGGGCGAGAAGACGCGGAAAATCCATCATCTGATCTATGCGCCGGATTTCGACAGCGCTGATCGGCTCGCCGCGAGCCTCGCCCGGATCGGCAACATCGCCTCGGACGGGCGGCCGATTCTCGGCCTCGACTCGCGCAACCTTCTGGAAATCGCCCTCCAATCCGGTCCGGATTCGTACCTTGTTCCCGCCCATATCTGGACGCCATGGTTCGCCGCGCTTGGCTCGCAATCGGGCTTCGACTCGATCGAGGAATGCTATGGCGATCTGGCGGGCCATATTTTCGCGGTCGAGACCGGCCTCTCCTCCGATCCGGCGATGAATTGGCGCATTTCGTCGCTGGATCGCTTTCGCCTGACCTCCAATTCCGACGCCCATTCCCCGGGCAAGCTCGGCCGCGAGGCGACGCGCTTTTCCTGCGAGCCGGATTATTTCGCCATTCGGCGCGCCTTGGAGACCGGCGAAGGCTATGTCGGGACGGTCGAGTTCTTCCCCGAGGAGGGCAAGTACCATCTCGACGGCCATCGCGTTTGCGGCGTCCGGCTGGAGCCGGCCGAGACGCTGGCGCTCGAGGGCCGCTGCCCGACTTGCGGCGGCAAAGTCACGATCGGCGTCGCCCATCGCGTCGAAACCCTCTCCGACCGCCGCGAAAGCGAGGCCGCGCCGCCGCCGACCGCTGGCAGCGTGACCAGCCTGACGCCCCTGCCCGAAATCCTTTCGGAGCTTTTGGAGAGCGGCGTCGCCTCGCAAGGCGTGGCGCGCGCCTATGACCGCGTGACCGCGGCGCTCGGCCCGGAGCTAAGCATTCTCGAAGAGGCGCCGATCGAGGAGGTTGCGCAAGCCGATCCGCTGCTCGGCGAGGCCGTGACGCGCCTGCGCAGCGGCGCGGTGATTCGCGAAGCCGGCTATGACGGCGAATACGGAATCATCCGCCTGTTCGAGGAAGCCGAGCTGCGCCGGCGCACCAAAGGCGGCCTGCTGTTCGATGCGCCCGCGCCGCGGCGGCGCGCCGCGCCGGCCGTCGCCGCCAAGCCGGCGCCGGCGGAAGCGCCGCCGGCGCCCGTACCTGCGCCGTCTTCGAGCGCGGGCGTCTTGGCCGGCCTCGACGAGGATCAGCGCCGCGCCGCCGCGGCGACCGACGGCGCGGTCATCGTCCTGGCCGGGCCTGGCGCCGGCAAGACGCGCGTGCTGACGCGAAGGCTCGCGCATCTCATCCTCGAACGCGGCGTTCCCGCCGCCGCCTGCCTCGCCGTCACTTTCACCCGGCGCGCGACCGCCGAGTTGCAGGAGCGGCTCGCGGCGCTCATCCCGCCGCAAGCCGGCCAATGCGTGGTCCATAGCTTTCACGCGCTCGGCCTCGCCATCCTCCGCGCCGACGGCGGCGCGATCGGCCTTCGTCCCGATTTCCGCATCGCCGACGAGCGCCGGCGCGTCGCGGCTTTGGCGGGCGAAATGCAAATTCCGGAAGCCAAAGCGGCGCGTCTCCTGAAAGCGCTGTCCCTCTCGAAACGTACCGGCGGAACGCCGGCCGGCCTGGACGCCGAAGCGCTCGCCGCCTGCCGGCGCATCGATGCGGCGAATAACTGGATCGATTTCGACGACCTTATCGGGCTTTCGGCGCAGCTCCTGGCGAGCGACGCGGCCGCCGCGGCGCGTTGGCGCGAGCGCTTTCGCCAGATCTGCGTCGACGAGTTCCAGGACATCGACGAGCAACAATACAAGCTGATCCGCCACCTCGTCGGCGACCAGGCCAGTCTCTGCGCGATCGGCGATCCGAACCAGGCGATCTATGGCTTTCGCGGCGCCGACGCATCATGTTTCGAACGCTTGGCGCAAGATTTTCCCGGCGCGTCCACCTTTCGCTTGGCGCGCAACTACCGTTCCAGCGGCGCGATCGTCGAAGCGAGCGCCCAGGCGATCGGCGCGAACGCCGCCGCCAGCGTCACGCGGCC
>DATGLU010000132.1:0-14387 GCA_035294045.1 Roseiarcus sp.
CCTCAGCGAGCTGCTCCCGCGCCAACAGGGCGGCGGAAGCGCCGGCATAGGTGTAACCGAGCCCGGATTGTCCGCCGGCTTCGACCCGCGCCACGACAAGCGTCGTGGCGCTCCATTCGAAAGTGCCGTCGGCCTCGGGCGCGTCGGTCGGGATGCGATAGGCGGCGGCGGTCAGTCCGGCGATCGGCGCGTCGGGGAGGGCCGCCGTCATTTTTTATCGCCGCCGGGCAGCACCGTGCTGAGGACTTGCCTTGCCGTCTCCCGAATGACGCTGCCTTCGCGCGGATCGCCCTTGATCAAAGTCTCTGTAAACTTCTTGGCCTGTTCGAGCGTGATGTGCGGCGACAGCGGCGGCACTTCCGGATCGGTCTTGACTTCCAGCAGAACGGGCCGGCGCGAGGCCAAAGCTTCGTCCCAGGCCGCGCCAAGCTTTTCGGGATCATCGACGTAGATCCCTTTGAGACCGATCAACTCGGCGAAGCGATGGTACGGAACGTTGGGGATTTCCTGGCTGGCGTTGAATTTCGGATCGCCGTTCATCACCCGTTGCTCCCAGGTGACCTGATTGAGATCCTCGTTGTTGAACACGCAGACGATCCATTGCCGGTTCGACCATTTCCGCCAGTATTTGGCGACGGTGATCAGCTCGGCCATATTGTTCATCTGCATCGCGCCATCGCCGACAAGCGCGATCACCGGCCGGTCCGGATGGGCGAATTTCGCCGCGATCGCGTAAGGCACGGCCGCGCCCATCGAGGCGAGGCCGCCGGACAGCGAGGCCATCATCCCGCGCCTGACCTTGAGGTCGCGCGCCCACCAATTGGCGCAGGAGCCGGAATCGCTGGTCAGGATCACGCCGTCGGGCAGGCGCGGCGACAATTCCCAGGTCACGCGCTGAGGATTGACCGGGTTGGCCGGTTGCATGGCCCGGTCTTCCAGCGTCTTCCACCATTCCTTGACATTCTTCTCGATCTCGTCGCGCCAGCCGCGATCCTGCTTGTGCTCAACCATGGGCAGGAGCAGGCGCAGCGTTTCCGCCGCATCGCCGACGAGATTGACCTCCATCGGATAGCGCAGCGACAGCATGTCCGGCGCGATGTCGATCTGAACGCCGCGCGCTTGGCCCTCCTCGGGAAGGAATTCCGAATAGGGAAAGCCGGACCCGATCATCAAAAATGTATCGCAGCCCATCATCATGTCGTAGCTCGGCTTGGTGCCGAGCAGCCCGATCGAGCCAGTCACGAAGGGGAGTTCGTCCGGAAGCGCGGCCTTGCCGAGCAGCGCCTTGGCGACGACGGCGCCGAGCTTGTCGGCGATCGCGATGACCTCGTCGGTCGCGCCAAGCGCGCCGGCGCCGACCAGGATCGCGACCTTCTTGCCGGCGTTCAAAACGCCGGCGGCGCGGCGCAGGTCGGCGTCGTAGGGGGCGGTCTTCGGCTTGGCGAAACCGACGCCGGAATGAACCGAGCCATGCTTGCGCGGCGGCTCGCGATAATTCTCCTCCTGGAGATCGTTGGGCAGGATGATCGCCGTCACGCGGCGCTCGCCAAGGGCGACGCGGATGGCGCGGTCGACGAGATGGCGCACCTGCGCCGGCGACGCGGCTTGCTGGACAAAGGCGCCGGCGACATCCTTGAACAGGCTCGCAAGATCGACCTCTTGCTGATAATGGCCGCCCATCGCGTTGCGCGCCTGCTGGCCGGCAATGGCGAGAACCGGCATGTGGTCGAGCCGCGCGTCGTAAAGCCCGGTGATCAGATGCGAAGCGCCGGGGCCGGAGGTCGCGATGCAGACGCCGAGCTCGCCGGTGAATTTGGCGTAAGCGCCGGCCATGAAGGCGGCCATCTCCTCATGGCGCGCTTGGATGAATTCGATCTTGCCCTTGGCGCGATTGAGCGCGCCGAAGACGCCGTTTATCCCGTCGCCGGGATAGCCGAACATTTTGCGCACGCCCCAAGCGTGCAACCGCTCTACGATAAAATCGCCGACTGTCTGCGCCATGACGAATTTCCCCGTGATCGCCTGATCCAGCCAAGCCAGGCGCGAAGCTCCGCCGGGAAAACAATCCGGCCGGCGGGGAGTTCCGAACCAAAACGCCGCGCCGAAGGAGAGGGTTTCGCTTGCCGCGGCCACCGCGCCACGTGGAAGCGGCGTTTCGAGCGCCCGCCGCGAACCTCACTCGGCGCGCGCTAGGTCGCCGAGCAGCGATTCGGCGCGGGTGCGGAACGGCGCCGGCTTGGCGCGCTTCATGGTCTTGGCCAAGACGCCGCGGCGGAAGCTCTTCTCGACGATGGCGTGGACATAGCTCTTGCGCGCGATGGCGGGCGTGTTGGCGAGCTGCTCGGCGACGAGGCGCATGACCGAGGACAATTGGCGGCGTTGGGCGGTCTCGCTGGCGGCTGGCGCGACGGCGGCCAGTTCCTCGGCGGCCAACGCGCTGGCGTTCGTCATCCTGAAGTCCTTGGCGCTGACCGCCGCGCCGGAAACCCGCTGCAGATAGGCGTTGACGTCGGCGGCGGTGAGAACGTGCGGCCGGCCTTCCGCATCGAGGAATTGCAGCAAGCGCCGCCCGGGAATCGCCGCGAGCCGGCGGAGCGCGCGCGCCAGAGCCGGGTCGGAAATTTCCCGTTCGATGGTTCTGCCGCCTTTGCCTCTAAATTGCAGCTTGATCTGATCTCGGCCGATCGCGGCGTGCTGTTTCAGCAAGGTCGCCGCGCCGCGGCCGCCATCGGCGCGCGCGTAATCCTCGCAGCCGACGCGGATGCAGCTCTCGTCGATCATCGCGACGGCGCAAGCCGCAGCCTTGATGCAGGAAAGCTCCTTCGCGGCGAGATCGCGCTTGACCGCCGCGCGTATCTTCGGGAGAGCGGCGACGAACTCGGCCATGCGGCCGACCTTGCGCTTCTCGCGCACGTTCGTCCAATCGGGGTGGTAGCGATATTGCCATCGGCCGGCGGCGTCGCGGCCGATCGCCTGAAGATGCGCGCGCTCGTTGGAAGCGATGCGAACTTCGCTGTAGGCCGGCGGGATGGCCATTTTGCGGATGCGCGCGAGCGCCGCGCGGTCCTTGATCAGCCGGCCGGCCGAATCGAAATAGGCGAAGCCCCGCCCGACGCGCCGGCGCTCGATATCGAGTTCCGAGACGGCGATCTTTCTGAGCCGTGCGCTCATCCCCGAGCCCTCACGCGACCGCCGGCGGCGCTTCGGGCGGGAGCTCAGGCGGAAGCGTCGCCGGAATCTCCTCAGGCTCGGGCGCCGGAACCACGTCGGGGTCCGGTTGCGGAACGCCGGCCGGCAAATCCGGCTTCGGCGTTTCCTGCGGCGTTGGCGGGTGGGCCGGGTTCGGCGTCACATCCGGCGGCGGGCGCGGAATGGGTTGTTTCGGATTCGTCGGCATTTTACGGACTCGCTCTGATCAAACCTCAGAAAAGACAATGTCGCACGCAAAGCTTTGTTCCGGCAGCGAGTGTGCGGGGTGCTCGCCGCTTTGCGCAGCTGCATCGCCCAGGGTTGCGAAGGGCGCCGAGGTACGAGGACGCGGCCCGCGGGAACTTTCGTTCGTCCGGTCGCGTTGCTGCGCGGCAGCTTTGGAGTTGCGGGGAGGATTGCCTGATGCGCAATTTCGTCTTGGCGAGCTTGTCGCTATGCGCGCTGGCTGGCGTCGCGGCGGCGGAGACGAGCGCGCCGCGCTTCATCAATCTTCAAGGCGGCGACATGCTCAGCTCCAACGTCGTCGGGCTGGATGTGTACAACGATCAGAAAAACGATCTGGGCAAGATCCAGGATATCGTCTTCAATGGCCATGCGGTGAAGGGCTACATCCTCTCGGTCGGCGGCTTTCTCGGCGTCGGCACGCGCTATGTCGCCGTCGATCCCAGCGCCGTCACTGTCCAATACGACGCCACCGCCAAGAAATGGCGCGCCAGCATGAATGCGGCCAAAGATCAGCTCAAGGCCGCTCCCGAATTCAAGTATCAAGGCCAGTGGCAGGCCAGCAAAGGCTGAAAGCGAGCGCAGCGGGCGCGCTCAGTGTCCTCTCGGCGCCGATCCAAGGTCGACCTTTTGCAGCAGGAAGGCGATCGGAATCAGAACGGCGGCGAACAGCGACAGGGCCGCAAAGACGTCGATATAGGAAAGGTAGGCCGCCTGAGTCGTGAGGCTTTGCCCGATCCAGGCGACCGCTTGACGGCGCGCATCGCCGAGACTCGTCCCCTGGCCAACGAAGAAGGACGCGGCCTGCGTCAAGGTGTGATGATAGGCGAGCGATGAACTATAGAGGTTTTCGGCGAGGCGCGATTGATGGAATTGCTCGCGTTGGGCGAGCAGGGTCTGCGCCGCCGAGACGCCGATGCTGCCGCCGAGATTGCGCGCGACATTGATCAGCGCCGCGGCCTGGCCGGACTTTCCTGGCGGCAATCCGACATAAGAGAAGCTGGTGATCGTCAGGAACAGCATCGGCAGGGCCGCCATTTGCGCCATGCGCGCTTCGGCGAACCAGGCGAAATCGGCATTGGGCGCGAGATTCGTGAAATGCAGCGTCGCGACGCTGATCGCCGCCAGGGCGCCGGCCATCAGATAGCGCGGCTGGACGTACCGGCTGATTTGCCCGGCAAGAATCATCATGAATAGAGCGGTGAAGCCGCCCGGCATCAGCGCCAAGCCGGCCCATGTCGCGGTATAGCCGAAATATTCCTGCAAGAGTTGCGGCATGAGTTGGGTCGAGCTGAACAGGATGGCGCCGATCGCCAGCATCACCACCCAGGCGGAGCCGAATTGGCGCCGGCCGATCAGGCGAATGTCGACGATCGGGTCGTCGCGGGTCAGCTCCCAGGGAACGAAAGCGAGAAAGCCGATTGCCGAGATCACGGCGCAGCCGGTGATCAGGCTCGAATTGAACCAATCATCCTCCTGTCCCTTGTCCAGCACGATTTCGAGAAAGCCGAGGAACAGCGCGACGAGAACGAAGCCGATCCAATCGACTTTGAGGCCCCTTCGCCAAAGCGCGCGCCGCTCTTTGCGCAGGATCGGCGGCTCGTCGACGAACAGCGAGACCAGCCCGAGCGAGACCAGCCCGACCGGCACGTTGATGAAGAAAATCCAGTGCCAGGATGCGTGGTCGGTGATGTAGCCGCCGATCGTCGGCCCGAGCGCCGGCGCGACGATCACCGCGACGCCGTAAAGCGCGAAGGCTTGCGAGCGCTTCGACGGCGGAAAAGTGTCGGCGAGCATGGATTGCTCGCTCGGCGCGAGGCCGCCGCCGCCCA
Organism: Roseiarcus sp.; assembly: GCA_035294045.1. Taxonomy (GTDB): domain Bacteria; phylum Pseudomonadota; class Alphaproteobacteria; order Rhizobiales; family Beijerinckiaceae; genus Roseiarcus. The sequence continues at coordinate 5,265 of DATGLU010000132.1, forward strand.
AGCCCTGCAGGACGCGGGCGCCGATCAGCAGCGGCAGATTGGGCGAAAGGCCGCAAAGGAGGGAGCTCGTCGAGAACAAAGCCACCGACATCATGTAGAAGCGCTTGCGGCCGATCGCCTCCGAGAGCCAGCCGCTGACCGGAAGGACCACGGCGTTGGCGACGAGATAGCTGGTGAGAATCCAGGTGCTTTCGTCGAGGCTGACCGACAGCGACCCGGCGATATGGCGCAACGCGACATTGGCGATTGACGTGTCGAGCACTTCCATGAAGGTGGCGATCGATAGGGTCCAGGCGATCAGCCAGGGATTATGCGCCCCGGCGGCCGATCGCTCTCTTGTCCAGCCCTTGTCCGCGCCCCCGCTCATCGCACCTTGACCGAGGGGACGACCGACATGCCGGGACCGAGTTCGAGATCGGGCGGCTTGTCGAAGACGATCTTGACCGGCACGCGTTGCACCACCTTCACATAATTGCCGGTCGCGTTCTCGGCGGGCAGCAGGCTGAAGGCGGTTCCGCTGCCGGCTTGAATGCTGTCGACATGGCCCGGAAAGCTGCGGCCGTAAGCGTCGATCTCGATCGTCGCTTTCTGCCCAGATCGCATGTCGGCAAGCTGCGTCTCGCGGAAATTGGCGGTGACCCACACGGAGAGAGGTACGATCATCATCAGCGTCTGGCCAGGCGTCGCGTAGGCGCCGACAGCCGCGGTCAGCTTGGTCACCCGCCCTTCGAATGGCGCAACCAGCCTCGTGCGCGACAGATTGGCCTCGGCCAGAGCCTGTTGCGCGCGCGCCTGGGCGAGCTGCGCTTCGGCGCTCTTCCGTTGCGCCGCCAGCACCGCGAGCTGCTTTTGCGCTTCTTCCAGGCTCGCCTGGGACGCATCGAACGCGGCTTGCTTTTGCTTGAGATCGGACGTCGCCTGTTGCGCCTGCTGCACGGTTCCGGCGCCCGACTTGAGGAGCTGCTGCGCCCGCGCATCCTGATCCTTGGAGAAGGACAAAGCCGCCTGGGCTTGCGTCACTTGTCGGGCCGTCGCGTCGATATGGGCTTGCTGCGCATTGGACTGGGCGGCGGCGTTGGCGATGGCCGCCCCGGCCTGCGCGACTTGCGCCTTGGCTTGCGCCAGCGCGGCCTGGTAGTCGCGATCATCGATCGTCGCGAGAAGGTCGCCGGCCTTGACGATCTGATTGTCCGTCACCGGCACGCTGACGATCGCGCCGGCGAGTTGCGCGCTGATCGCGCTTGGACGCGCGTCGATAAAAGCGTCGTCGGTACTTTCGTAATGGCGGGCGTTCAGCCACCAGAGAGCGATGGCGACGAGGGCGGCGATAGCCAAGATTACGACGATCGCGACGACGGCCCGATGCCGCTTGATCCGCGACCAGGCGCTTTCCGGCTTTTCTTCTTCGCCGCGCTCCGCCTCGCGCCGCCCGCTGTCCCGCTCCGAGGCGGGCGACTCGGCTTTTTCGTCGACCGTAAGTCCCGCATCGTCGAAGGGCTGGGCGGACGATTCAAGCCGGCGCGCGCGACGCTCGGCCTCTTCGCCGCCTTGCCGAGAGGAGCGATTGATCAGATCGGCCGCCATATCCGAAAAGGCCCTAAATGAAGACGAACCGCGACGGCGCGCGCTTTGTTCCTGCTCGCGGTCCGCGCGCTTGTCGCATCGATTCGGCGCGATGACGCTATTGGGGCGATATTGCGGCCGCCTCAACTGGCGACGAACAACAGCGAGCAGCGGCTCGCCTCCAGCAATTGATCGGCGGTGGCGCCGAAGAGCAGAGCGTCGCTCGGCCGCGTGGCGACGCCGAGCACGATCAGCGTATCGCGCGCGCGCTCCGCCTCGCTCAGGATCGCATTGGCGGGATTGGCGGACGTTGTGATCTTGGTTCTGGCGCGTACGTCATAGCGGTCGGCGATCTCGACGATCTCGCGGAGAACCGCCTCCTCGTGACGGCGCGCGACCATGCGTTGCCTGCGTCGCGATGTCGCGTTCGCGGTCGATTGGGCGGCGGCGACGTGAAGGATCGTGAGCTCCGCATGGGCGGCCCGGGCAAGCTCGATGCCGATTTCGGCGGCGCGTTTTGACGCAGGCGCGCCGGTGACCGGCACGAGCAAAGTCAGCCGGCTGGCGATCGGATCTTCGCCATGGGCGCCGCGCGCGACGACCACCGCCAGCGGGCCTTCATAGGCGCGCGCCGTGCGCGCAATTTCGGGATTGAAGCCGCCTTCCGGCATGCGAGCCGGATCGAGGCCGATGATCAGGAGATCGTAGCCTTTCGGCGCTTCGTTCGAGACGGCGCGCGCGGGGAGCGCGGCCTCGGCGCGCGTCTTTACGGCGACGGCCGGCGCGTCGGTTTCGCCGTTCGGCTGATGGCGCGCCGCTTTGGCGCTTTGCTTGACATTGGCCGCCATCTCGTCGGCCCTCTCGGCGACGATCATCCTCTCTTCGCGCAAACCCGGCTCGCCTTCGACATGCAGAACGGTCGTCGGCAGGCCGCGCGGCCCGGCAAGAAGGCCCGCCAGGCGCGAGGCGAAGCGGCCATTGGCGTCGTCGCTCGCGGTCAGCAGCAGCCGCTCCATGTTGGCGACGAAACCTTTCGCTTCGTACGATTCGCGCTCGAGTCGCTCCTTCTCGCCGGGGCGCAAGGGGACGCGCGACAGCGCCCAGCGCAGCGTCGGCGGCATCGCGCAGGTCGTCAGAACCGCCATGGTGACGATCATCGTATAGAGATTTTGGCTAAGCGCGCCGATCGACAGGCCGATGCTGGCGACGATGACCTCGGTCGAGCCGCGGGCGTTCATGCCGATGGCGAGCGCCAGCGATTCGCGACGGGACAATCGGCCGATCGCGCCGCCGAGAAAAGCGCCCGCGAATTTGCCGATGCTGGCGATGAGGACGAGCCCGAGGGTCAGCGCCGCGAGTTCGGGCGCCGTCAGCACCGTAAGGTCGGCGCTGAGTCCGGCGAGAGCGAAAAAGACCGGCGCGAAGAACGCGACGATCATGCCGCGCAATTGTATGTTGAGGTGCTTGGTGAGAATAGGCGATTCGCCGATCAGCAGGCCGGCGACGAAAGCGCCGAGCACGCTCTGGACGCCGAGCGCCGCGGTGATCAGGGCCATCGTCCCCATAATCAGGAGAATCAGCGTCAGGACCGGCAGCTCGCTGGTGAAATTGTCGTTGACGAAACGGATGGCGAAAGCGACGGCGCGCCGGCCGACGGTCAAGCTGATCGCCAAGAACGCGGCGACGCCGACGACGCTCTCGACGAGCGGCTCGACTTGAATGGCGCCGGCGCGCGCGATGCCGAACACGATCGCGATGATGATCCAGCCGATCGAATCATCGATGATCGAGGAGGCGAGGATGATCTGGCCAAGATCGCGGCGCATGAAATTCATTTCATGCACGACCATGGCGACGATCTTGATCGACGAGATCGACAGGGCGACGCCGAGAAACAGCGCCATGACGAGTCTTTGCTCGGCATGCGGAAGCAGCGCGGTGGGCAGGAAATAGGCCGCCGCGACGCCGCAGACGAACGGCACAGCGATCCCGGTCAGCGAGACGCTGATCGCCGGACGGCCGACCTTGCGGATCAGCGCAATGTCAGTATCCATGCCGGTCAGGAGCAGCAGGAGCAGCACGCCGAATTGCCCAAGGCCGGCGAGCATCGCCCTGTCCGTCGGGTCCGACGGAAGGACGGCGTGCTGGCCGGCCGGCCAGATCCATCCGAAGAACGATGGGCCGAGGAGGATGCCGGCGACGAGATGGCCAATGACGGCAGGTTGGCCGAGCCGCTGCATGGCTTCGCCAAGCAGCCGCGAGGCGAAAAGAATGACGACGAGCGCCGCCAGGAATTTGCCTTCGGATGGCGCAGAGGCGCCGGCGGCCGCCCAGGCCGGCGAAAATGCAATACAAAAGAGAGCCGCGCCGAGTCCGACGGTGAAGCGGGCTGCTGAGGGTGGTTTCAACAGCGCCCCCCCTGGAAACGTCCGCGGCGGTCCCGCCTCTTATCTGCCGACGAACGCCGCGACGGCGATGAAAGCGATGATAACCAGCACGACGCCTATAACAACAACATAGCGAACATTGTGGCCGGTCACGCCTTGCCGCGCCTCGTTGGGCTTCAGAACGGGCCGTTCTTCCATGGCGAGCTCCCCTGGCGACGAATTGACGCCTCCTTTTTGGTAAACGCGTAAACCCGCGGCGGCGTTCCAAGCGGCGGCGGGCCGGCGGCGGACGCTTCTTTCGGGCAGAAGGGCCAGCGACGCGCCTTATTGCGAAAGATCGATGAGCGCGAGGCCGAGATCAGGCCGTTTTTTGCGCCGCAACGCCTTTGGCGTCTCCCTGATCATCACTTCGAGGGTCGGCTGGACGATCGCGTCCAGCAAATGCCCGCCGCGCGTCGATCCGTCGCTGAGCCCGAGCACGGCGTGGAGATGCAGGCTTGGCGCGCCATTGTCGTCGATCGCGACATCGCCGACCAGGCTCAGCGCTTCGCATTGCTCGGCGATCTCGATCTTGCGATATTCTTTCTTGGCGATGTCGAACCATCCGACCGTCGCGCGTTCGAAAGCGCCGATCGCGGTCAACGACGCGCCGGGCAGCGCTTCCGCCTTGGCGAATTTGGTGATCGCGGCGAACGCCTCCTCGCCTGGATCGAGCACCAGAACGAAGCTTCGGCCGTCGACGCCTGCGACGAGTTTCGATTTCATCGCCTCTCCTCTCGCCTAGACGAGCAGTTTCTCGATCCTAATCGGCAGATCGCGAATCCGAACGCCCGTCGCGTGATAGACGGCGTTGGCGACGGCGGCGTTCGTTCCGACATTGCCCAGTTCGCCTAGCCCCTTGACGCCAAGCGGATTGATGTCGCGGTCGATCTCCGGAACGAGGATGATTTCGACGGTTTGGACATCCGCATTCACCGGGATGAGATAATCCGCCAGATTGTCGTTGACATAGCGCGCGGCCCTCTCGTCAATTTCCGTCGCCTCGTGCAAGGCCGAACTCACGCCCCAAATCATGCCGCCCATCAATTGGCTATGCGCCGTGCGGGGATTCATGATGTGGCCGGCGGCGAAGGCGCCGACGGCGCGCGGCACGCGAATTTCCCGGGTTTGCGCATGGACGCGCGCCTCGACGAACTCGGCGCCGAAGGCGAACATCAATCGATCGCCTTTCGGCCCGCCGGCCAAAGCCACGCGGCCCTGGTAGAGCTTCTCCATCGCTTCGGCCGAGAGCGAGGGCGGAATCGATTCGACATATTCCTCGATCGTCGCTTGCCCCAGCACTTTGAACGCCGCGTCAAGCGGCTCGGAAGCTTCGCCGGCGACGATCCGCCCGCCGGCAAGGTCGAGCGCCCCGACGGGCTTTCCGGCCAAGGGACTCTCGTTCGAGGCGATCGCGGCGCGGAAGAGCTTTTCGCGAATGGCGTCGCAAGCCTTGACCACCGCGGATGTCGCGCTCGCCGTCGTATTGGAGCCGCCCGCCACCGGGCCGGGCGGCAAGGCTGTGTCGCCGAGCTCGACGGTCACGCGGTCGAGATCGAGGCCGAGGCGCCCGGCGGCGGCCTGGCCGATCACCGTATAAGCGCCGGTGCCGATTTCATGAGCGGCGATCTGCACGCGCGCCGATCCGTCGCGCGCCAGGCGGACGCGCGCCGCGGCCGGCGCGATCTGGGTCGGGTAGCAGGCGGTCGCGCAGCCCCAGCCGATCAGCCAGTCGCCGTCGCGCATCGAGCCGGGCTGCGGCGAGCGCCGCTCCCAGCCGAACGCCGCCGCGGCTTGGTCGAAACATTGCATGAGCGACCGGCTCGTATAAGGCCGCCCATTGGCGGGGTCTTTCATCGTATCGTTGACGCGGCGGAGCTCGACAGGGTCCATCTTCAGCGCATAAGCCAGCTCGTCCATCGCGCTTTCGAGGGCGTACATATAGGGCACTTCCGGCGGCGAGCGCATGAAGCCGGGCGTATTGCGGTCGGCGTGGACGATGTTCACCTTCGTCGCGACGGCGCCGTAATTGTACATGACAGCGGTGCTTGTCGTGCCGGAGACGTTGTAATTGTCCGGCCGCGACGTAACCTCAAACGCTTCGTGCAGATAAGCGAGGAGCTTTCCGCCGCGCTCGGCGGCGAGCTTGACCTTGTGGCGCGTCTCGGCGCGGTAGGTCGCGACGGTGAAGCCTTGGTCGCGCGCCGCGACCAGCTTGACCGGCCGGCCGAGCCGTCTCGCCGCGAGCGCGACGATCGCCGTGCGCGCCGTGAGCGACCCCTTCGAACCGAAAGCGCCGCCGACATAGCGGCTCTCGACGCGAATATCGTCGGGGCTCATGCCGAGTTGCGTCGCGACGCCGTTCTTGACGCCGTAGACGAATTGGCTCGGCTCATGAATGGTCAGCTTGCCGTCGGTCCAGAGGCAGGTCGTCGAAAAGAGCTCCATTGGATTGTGGTGCTGGGTCGGCGTCGAATACTCGGCGTCGACCTTGACGGGCGCCGCCTCGAACGCAGCGGCGGCGTCGCCGAAGCCTGGGTCTTTGTGCTCTTTGCTGATCTCGGCTACGGCCTCAACCGTCGCGCCGGGGGCGCCCAGCGTCGGGGTTGGCCGCTCCTCGTCGTAGTCGATCGTGATCTTTTGCGCCGCTTCGCTGGCCGCCTCGAACGTCTCGGCGACGACCAGCGCGACGATTTGGCCGTCATGCCAGATTTTCGGCGCGCTGAGCGGTACGATCGAGCTCGCCGCCTGGCCGCCGCCCGAGAAGGTCTTCAGCGGCCGGATCGCGTTGGCGTTCTGGTAAGTAAGTATATCGAGCAGGCCGGGAACCGCGCGGGCGGCGTCGAGATGGATCGCGCGAATCGCGCCACGGGCGATGCTGCTGGTGGCGAGACAAGCGAAGGCGGGATTGGCGACCGCGACATCCGAAGGATAACGCGCGGCGCCGGTGACTTTGAGCCGGCCGTCGAGCCGGGGCAGGGGCTTGCCCATATTGTTCTGGGGCGCGGCGGCCATCTTTAAATCTCCAACGCGGCGGTTTCGAGAAGCGCGCGCGTCAAGGTCTGCCGCCCGAGCGCGATCTTGAAGGCGTTGTGCTTGCGCGGCGCGGCTTCGCGGAATGCGATCTCCGCTGCTCGCCGGGCCGCCTCGTTGTCCAGAACCTTGCCGGCGAGAGCGGCTTCGGCGCCGCGGGCGCGCCAGGGCGTCGTCGCGACCCCGCCCAGGGCGATCCGCGCTTCGCGCACGACGCCGCCCTGGCCCAAATCAAGCGCCACGGCGGCCGAGGCCAGCGCGAATTCGTAAGACTCCCGATCGCGGATTTTCAGGAAAAGCGAGCGGCGCGCCCAAGGCGCCGCGGGAATGCGAAAGGCGGCGATCAGCTCGTCCGGCGTGAGAACCGTCTCGATGTGCGGCCGATCGCCCGGCTGGCGATGAAGATCGGCGAAAGCGATCACCCGGTCGCCGTCTCGACGGCGGATTTCGACCCCGGCATCGAGCGCGATCAGCGCCTGAGCGAAGTCGCCCGGATAGGCGGCGATGCAATGATCGCTGACCCCGAGCACGGCGTGGGCGCGGTTGTAACCGTCGAGGGCCGCGCAGCCCGAGCCCGGCGCGCGCTTGTTGCAGGCCTTCCAGGAGGGGTCGCGAAAATACGTACAGCGCGTGCGCTGCAGAACATTGCCGCCCAATGTCGCCATATTGCGCAACTGCGCGCTCGCTGCGAGCGTCAGGCTCTGCGCGACGACCGGATAGTCCGCAAGCAAGGGATGGCGCGCGGCGTCCGCCATCCGCGAGAGCGCGCCAAGCCGCAACCCGTCCGGCGTTCGCTCAATCCGATCGAGACCGGCGAGGCGGTTGATGTCGATCAACGCGCTCGGATGCATGACGTCGAGCTTCATCAGATCGAGAATCGTCGTCCCGCCGGCGAGGAATTGCGCATTCGCGGCAGTCGGCGGCGCGTCGTGGCCGGCGCCGGCGAGAGCCGCCTGCAGCGCGGCGTCCTCGTCTCGGGCGCGATGATAAACGAATGGCCGCATTACGCCCTCTTCATCTCGGATTTGGCTTGGTTGATCGCCGCCACGATGTTGGGATAGGCGGCGCAGCGGCAAAGATTGCCGCTCATATATTCGCGTATCTCCGCGTCGCTGCCGGCATGATCTTCTTCGACGCAGGCGACCGCCGACATGATCTGGCCCGGCGTGCAATAGCCGCATTGAAACGCGTCCTTGTCGATGAAGGCCTGCTGCATCGGGTGAAGCGCGCCGTCTGGCTTGGCCAATCCCTCGATCGTCGTCACCTGCGCGCCATCCGCCATCGCGGCGAGAGTCAGGCAGGAAAGTACGCGCCGCCCGTCAATATGGACGGTGCAGGCGCCGCATTGGCCGTGATCGCATCCCTTTTTCGTGCCGGTCAGGCCGATATGCTCGCGAAGCGCGTCGAGAAGCGTCGTGCGCGCATCGAACGCCAGCGCATGCCGTTGCCCGTTGACGATAAGCGAAACGGAATGAAGGGGTTCGCGCTCCGCCGGACTGGGCGGCGGCTGCGGCTGCGCGGCCGCCTCCTTGGCGGCCGAAAGGGCGGCGCTCGACATAGCCACTCCCAGGAAAGTTCGTCGGTTGAAAGCTGTCGGCATTGACGATCTCTCTGCGCCGGTCGCGCTCCCCCCCGCGCGCTAAGCCGGTTGAAAGGACGCAACGTCGTTCACGGAGTTTCGTTCCTTTGTCGCGGCGCTCGATCGCTAGGCGCGCCTCAACGCGCCGTCGCCGTCTTTCTCGGCTTGCCGCTCAATACGCGCACGGCGCGCAAATCCTCCACGAAATGGTCGTATTCGGCGGCTTTCGCCGCCTCGTCAGGCACACGTAGGAGATAGGAGGGATGAATTGTCGCAAAAATGCGCAAGCCGCTGGGAAGTTCGATCACCTTGCCGCGATTGGCGCCGATCGGCAGCGGCCGTTCGGCGAGGCTTTGCGCCGCGGTTGCGCCGAGCGCCACGATCACGCGCGGCGCGAGCGCCTGGATTTCGTCGAACAGCCAGCGCCGGCAGACCCTGATCTCGCCGGCGTTCGGCCGCTTGTGCAGCCGCCGCTTGCCGCGTTGCGTGAACTTGAAATGCTTCACCGCATTGGTGACATAG
>DATGLU010000133.1:0-7613 GCA_035294045.1 Roseiarcus sp.
CTGCTGGTTCGGCGCAAGGCCGTAGCGCGCCAGGCGATCCGGATCGGTTTTGCCGAGCGGCGATATTTTCTGGAATATTTCGAAGGCGCGGCCGATCAGGCGCGCCGCTTCGCCAAGATTTCCCCTCGCGCGCGCCTGTTCGGACAGGCGGACGAAGCCATCGACGATCCAGGACGCGCCGTGGCTATATTGGCCGCCATTCTCGCGCACGCCCGGCGGATAGTCGGCGATGCGGCCCGGATAGGGCGAAGAATGCTCGAAGAACGGCGTCTCGGTCAGCAGGATGCGATCCGGCCGCTCGATTCCTTTCAGGCCGCCCTCGATCGCGGCGACGCCGCGCTCGAAATCGACAGCGCCGGAATAAGCCGGCCAGCCCGTCGTCATCGCATTTGGCATGGCGAGCGGCTGGCCACTGTCGGCGAAATCGAGCGCGTAATGTGTTCCCTGCCAGCCGACCTCCAAGGCCGCGCGCAATGCGTCGCGGGCTTCCTCGCATTTTCTCGCATAGGCCTTGTCGCCGCGCGCGGCGGCGAGCGGCGCGAAGCGATTGAGCACGTCGTAGAAGAAGAAGCCCATCCAGACGCTGACGCCGCGCCCTTCCCGGCCAAGCCCGTCAATGCCGTCGTTCCAGTCGCCGGCGCCGAGCAGCGGCAATCCATTCGCGCCCATATGCCGGAGCGTATAGTCGATGGCGCGCTGGCAGTGCTCATAGACCGTTCCCGTTTCGCGCGAAGCGCGCGGCACGATCACCCAAGTGTCTTCGTGCTCCGGCACGGCCGGCCCTTCGAGATAGGCCGTCTCCTCATCGAGCACGCTGCGGTCGCCCGTCGCCTCGACATAGCGCGTCGCCACATAGGGCAGCCAGAGATGGGGATCGCTCGCCTTGGTCCTTTGGCCGAGGCCGGTGCGGCCGTCCGGCGCGCGATGCCACCATTTGAGCACATCGCCTTCGAGGAATTGCTGGCCGGCATGGAGGACGATCTGCGCCCGCGTCAGCCGCGGCTCGATGAAGACGAGCGGCAGCACGTCCTGGAGCTGGTCGCGGAAGCCGAAGGCGCCGCCGCGCTGGTTCGGCCCGACCCGGCCGAACAGGCGCGCGGCCATCGTCTGGTAAGGCAGCCAGGTATTGACCAGCCGATCGAAGTCGGGACGGTTGGTCTTGACGCGCACATGGCTGAGCCGCTCGCGCCAAACGCGGCGGGTATGCGCGAGCGCCGTTTCGACCTCGTCGACATCCGCTTTCGCCGCAGCAGCGAGCGCGGCGTCGCGGTCTTTTTCCTGGCCGAAGACGATCGCAATCTTCATCTCTTCGCCGGGGCGAAGCTGAATCTCCCGCGCGAAAGCGGCGACGCGCCGGCCGTCGTCGTGCTGCGAAGCGTCGGCCATGCCGGTCTCGACCAGAACCGGCGAAACGATGTTGCGCCCGCGCCCGCCGAAGAAGCGCTTGCGGATCGTCTCGATCGCTGGATCGTTCAGACTGGTCGCGGCAAAAGCCGTTCCGCGCTGGAAATCATTGTGCGGATTCTCGAAGAGCAGCGCATTGCCGACTCGCTCCGTGGATAGGAGGTCTTTGCTGGCGTTGGGCGTCTCGCCAAGCGCGATGTCAAAAAAGGGCGCGACCCTCAGGCGCAATGGCTTTTCGCCATCATTGGTCAGCGAGAGAAGCCGCATATCGCCGCGGAAATCCGGCGGCGTGAAAACCGAGTAGACGGTCGACAGGCCGCGCCGCTTCTTGCGGAAGGTCGCAACGCCCGGCTCGTAGACGACGTCGTAGGTCGCGTCTTCGCGCTGGAACGGCGTGAAGCCGACGGAATCGGTCTCGTCGGTATCAAGATTGCGCAGATACACGATCTGCCCCGGCTGCGGGATCGTGACGCTGTCGAACCGGTACGGCGTCAGCCCGTTCTGCTGCGCATTGCCGAAGAAGGAATAGACCTCGCCGTCATTGGAGACAACTGCGCCGGCGCCAAGCTCGTTGGCCATGACATGCGCCCAGGGACGCGGCGTGCGATGGGTCAGCCGCAACTCGGTCCCGTCGCCGGAAAAGGCGAAAGGCCAACGCGACGCCGGCTGCGGCGTTGGCTCGACCATCCGGGTATGGTAGACGCGAGCGGCGAGCTCCTCTTTGCCGATCGGCGGCAAAGCGAGGCGCCGGGCGATCAGATCGGCGGCGGCGCGCTCGTTATCGGCGCGGCCGATGATGAATTCGACTTCCGCCGCGCCGTTCGCCTCGATCTCGATATCGAAGGACAGGCTCGCGGCGGGATCGAAAGTCCAGAGCTTGCCTTGATCGTCAAGCGCTCGCGGCCGCTTTTCGTCGAGGCCCTGCGGCTTGGCGAGCGACCCTTCGCCGAGGAAGCGCGCGCGCGAATCCTCATAGCCGATCAGCCGGACGCCCTCGGACAGCGACCGCGCGGCGAAGAAAGCCATCTCGCTGCGGCCGGCGCGCTTCGAGCGCAACAGCCGATTGCGCGCCATGATCGCGTTCAAATCGCGCATGAAGAAGGTTTCGACATGCATGCCGGCGAAATCGAGATCGCGCATATAGGCGCCGGTCTCGTGCGCGGCGATTTCGCTGAAGCTGGCCAGGCGAAGGCGGCGTTTTTTGCCCGACCGGTCGACCAGGCGGATGCGCCAGGACAGAACCGCGCCAAGCGCGTCCGGCCCCGCCTCCATCCGCGCCTCAAGCCCGTCGATCTCGTTGGCGATGATCACGCCGTTGCGGCCGGTCTCCTCGAAGCGATAGAGCCCGGCGCGCCGCGCCGGCTCGTAGCCGATCGACCACGGCTCGTTTTCGCCCTCGCGGATATAGAAGAACACGCCACGCGCTTGCAGCGGATCGAGCGGCCGCCGCGTCAGGTCGATCGGAAAGCCGCCGCGCTCTTCGCCCGCGACGAAAGCCGCGCCGCGGCCGTCGCGCATGATGTCAAGGCCGACGGCGCCATTGGTCAGCGACAGTTCGTGCGGCGTCTCGTCAAGAGCGGGCGGCGCGCCGGCCAAAGCCGGCGCCGCGGCGCCGGTTTTCTCGCGCATGCGCGAAGCGGCGACCACAGCAGCGGCGGCGAAAACGGCGCCAGCGCAGCAATAGGCGATCAGCATAATACTGACCGGCCCCGGCAGCGCCGCGCCCGCATGGCGCAAGGCTTCAGCGCCGTTCCAGGCATGGTCCCAATCCGCGCCGCGCGGAATGTAGAACGGGATCAGCAAGGGCGCCCAGGTCGAGAACCGGCGGATGCCGTCCGGGACGACGCGGGTGCGCGCGGCATAGCCGAGATACCGCCCGGCCGCCTCGTCGGCGCGGTCGCCGCCGACAAAGGTCAGGTTGACCAGGGTCGCGACCCGCAAGCCCATATGATCGAACCAGATCAGCACCCGCAGCCAGTCATAGGCGAGCAGGCCGAGGAACACAGTGAGGCTGAAATTGTGGAAGTCGATCGCCGGGAGGCCGATATCGGCGCCGATCGAGACGATCGTGCGGATTGCGCCATCCTGATTGAACCAGCTCGGCTCCGGCTGCTGCCGCAAGAACGAATTTATGATCGGCGCCATCCATAGGCCCCAGCGCATCACCCGAACGGTTTGGGCGACGAGGCCTTCGATCCCCGCTTCGCTCACAAGCTGCTTGATCGGCCGCAGGCTGCGATCGAACAGGCTGTTCAACAGTACGAAGTTGACGCCGAAAAGCGGCGCGGCGATCGACCAGTTGATCACGCCGGCAAGCGACTCGGTGTAGAACAGTCGGACGCCGCCGACGATCTGGCCGAGATCGATCGCGCCGTATTTATTGAAGATCGGAAAGGTCGTGAAGTCGCTGAAATGGCGACCGGTCAACGTATAGTTGATATCGGCATACGCCCAGAACTTGTCGACCACGACCTTGATCTGCGGCGCGTCGAAATACCAGCCGAGCGCGCCGGCGACGAGGCCGCCAAGCCCGGCGCCGAGCGCATAGAGCCGCCAGGTCTGCAAGACGCGCCGCTCGCCCCTGAAAATGCTGGCGAGATCGAACAGGAGATCGACGCCGGCATAAGCGAGCGCGCCGACGATGAAGAGCGCGGCGAAGCGCGTCAAGCCGTCGGCGTCGCGCAGGTTGGAGGTCAGCGCCAAGGCGGCGCCGAGCCCGGCGACCGCGCCGCGCGCGTAAGCGCGCGGGTTGCGGTAAGCGGCGACGAGGCGGCCGAAAAAGGGCGGCGTTCCGTCGGCGCTGCCGACGATCGTCGCGGCGAGCGGAAAAGCGAGCGCGCCGACCAAAGGCGACAGGAGCAGCGCGTTGGTCTCGGCGAAGGCGGCAAAAGCGGGGACGCGCAGCGGCGCCGCCACCGCGAGAATGCCAAACATGAAAAGGCCGCCATAGATCGCGCCTTTGACCAGGCCGGCGCGCCAATGGGCATAGACGGAGAGCGTGCTTGGCGGCTTGCCGCCGATCCAATCGAGCGCGACGCCGGTGAGCACATAGACGATGCTCCACAGGCCGGCTTGCGCCAGCGCGGCGAAGACGGCGCCGACGATGATGGCGAGCGCCGGCGAGAAGCCGGCGAGCTGCGCAAAATTGGCGAGCGGCGGCGTCGCGGCGGCGAGCGCGGCGACGACGACGAGCAGCCCGTGCAGCTTGGGATCGAGCGCCGGACGTCCCATGCGCATCGTCGCGAACGCGGCGAGCATCGCTTCCGCGACGACGAAGAGAATTGCGGCTCGGCCGATAAAGACCTGGCCTTGAAAGGACAAGGGCAGTCCGGACGTCAACAGCGCGCCGAGCTGCTGCATGTGCCAATCGGCGGCGATCGTCATCAGAAGATTGAACAGGAACGGCGTCGCGATCAGCGACAAGGCCTCGACGGCGCGCAGGCCGCGCCGCCCGAGAACCAGGGCGCACAGAAAGCCGCCGAGATAGACGGCGTAGGCGATCTCGGCGCCGGACAAATTGAAGAAAGGAACGTCCTTCCACGGCCCAGGCAATTGCCAGAAGCCGATCGCGTTATTCCGAACGATGGCGAAAATCGCGAAAGCGGCGGCGTCAAGCGCGATCTCGATCGGCGACCCGAGACTGCGCGTCGCCGCATAGCGCCACCCCGCCAAGCCGGCGGCGCCGAGCAGCGCCGCGACGATCCAGGCCTGCAGCGCCAGCGAAGTCCAGAGCCCAGCGGCGACAAGAACGGCGCCCCCCGCGGCGAACGCGAGGGAAGGAAGGGGCTTTCGCGCCGTCTTCGAAATCATATGCAAAGCGTCTCCCGAGCCAAGGCTTGGGCCAATGATAAACGGCGCGCAAGCGAAAGCGGCCGCGCGGCCAGCTAAGGTGGGGATAAGGCATTCGTGTGGTCAGATCGAAAAACGGCCGCATCGGCGGCCGACCGCGGTCGAGCAGATCGGATTGGCGCAGGAACATCAAGCATTTGCGCGCGGGACCGTTCTTCCGCCAGGAAGCCGAAGCCGAGCCGAATCCCATCTACGGCTAGGGATTTCGAGTCAAATTGAGGATGCGCCGCGTCGATCGCGATGACCGACTGGATCAGAATGATTCCTTCGCCGCCCGATTGGTCGGCATGCCCTGGTACGCGCTGCGTCCCGACGATGGCGAGCCGCGGACATGATGAGCGGCGACACTCTCTCGGCGGCCCTTCCCTTGCCGGAATTGGGGATGTAGGAAAGCGCGCGCCAGCTTTCGCCGGCGCCGACCAGCTCCCAATCAGCCCATGGCCAAAGCGTCATCCAAACCGCCGCCGCTGAGCGGCCTCACTCATCTCGGCCGCTCCTCGACGATCCCTGACGAGCCGGCCGCCGCGATTCTCGAACGCGTCCCCAATCCGCATCCCGACGCCAATTACGTCACGCGCTTCACCGCGCCCGAATTCACCTCGCTTTGTCCGGTGACCGGCCAGCCCGATTTCGCGCATCTTGTCATTGATTTCGTCCCCGACCGCTGGCTCGTCGAATCGAAGTCGTTGAAGCTCTATCTCGCCAGCTTTCGCAATCACGGCGCGTTTCACGAAGATTGCACGGTGCGGATCGGCAAGGACATTGCCGGGCTGTTGAAGCCGCGCTGGCTGCGGATCGGCGGCTATTGGTTCCCGCGCGGCGGCATCCCGATCGACGTGTTCTGGCAGACCGGCGCCTTGCCGAACGGCGTCTGGGCGCCGGACCAAGGCGTTGCGCCCTACCGAGGGCGCGGCTGAACGCGCCGAAGGACGGACCTCTTATGGGCTTGCACAATTTCGTTTCAACCGAATGGCTCGCCGGGCGGCTCAACGAGCCCGAGCTTGGCGTCATCGACGCGTCGTGGCACCTGCCGACGGCCGGCCGCAGCGGCGCGGAGGAATTTCGTCAAGGGCATATTCCCGGCGCCGTCTTTTTCGATATCGATACGATCGCCGACCTCTCCAGCGGCCTGCCGCACATGTTGCCCGACGAGGCTGCTTTCGCCGCCGCCATGGGCAAGCTCGGCCTCGACGAAAAGATGACCTTCGTCGTTTACGACTCGCTCGGCCTTTTCGCCGCGGCGCGCGTCTGGTGGACCTTGCGCGCCTTCGGCGCAGCTAAGGTGAAAATTCTTGAAGGCGGGCTGCCGAAATGGATCAAGGAAGGCAGGCCGCTCGAACAAGGGAATGCGGCGCGCCCGCCCCGCGCTTTCGCTGCTCGTCTCGATCCCCATATCGTCGCCTCGCGCGCCGATGTCGCCGACGCCTTGGCCGGCGGCGCCGTCCAGGTCGTCGACGCAAGATCGGCCGACCGATTCGAAGGCAAGGCGCCGGAGCCGCGGCCCGGCGTCAGAAGCGGCCATATGCCGGGCGCGCTCAATCTGCCCTTCGTCGAAATCGTCGATGCCGGCAGGCTCAAGTCGCCGCCGGCGCTCGCCGAGGCTTTCGCCGCCCGCGGCGTCGATCTGAAAAAGCCCATGATCACAAGCTGCGGCTCCGGCGTCACTGCGGCGATCCTAGCGCTTGCCGCCGAGGAGGCCGGCGGCAAAGTCGTCGGCCTCTATGACGGGTCATGGGCGGAATGGGGCAGCCGCGACGATTGTCCCGTGGCGACCGGCCCGGCGCGGACGAGCTGAAACGCCGCCGTACGGCTTCGTACTTAAGAGCCATGTCGTCGCGAAGCGGCGCCGCGTCCATCTGGCCTTGGGCGTTAACGCCTAGCGCCGGTCCGGAACCCCTCGAAGATCGGCAGGGTTTGAATTGCGCGCGTTCGGCGGAGAAACCCCGCCGAGCGAAAGCGACGATGCGGCGGATGAGACGAGGCGCCAATGAAAGATCCCGAACGCATTCTCGCCAAGCGAATCGAGACGCTGGAATTCTGGCTTCAGCAAGTCCACGATCGGCTGCAGCGCTTGATCGGCGGCGAAGCGAATTTGGCCTGGCTGCAAAGATGCGCCGCTGACGAGGAGCTCTTCGAAGATAGGATGCGTTTGCTGAGAGAAGCGCTTCGCGTTTTCGACGCCCTCGCGGCGATTCCCGGCGCGCCGAAGCCGGAGCCTTGAAAGCGCCGCCGCGTCGAGGCGATGTTTAAACCGCTTTGAAAGAGGAACGATCGCGCCGAAGCCTCGTTGACCGCAGCGAGCGAGCGGGCGTCATACGAGATTTCGTTCCGGACGCTCGCCGCTCCGGCCGGCCCCGCTG
>DATGLU010000134.1:0-6416 GCA_035294045.1 Roseiarcus sp.
TCTGGCCGGCGCGGAGCGATACCGCATCTGGCGCATCTACCTCCCTGGAATGGCCCTGGCCTTCGATTCAGGCTGGCTGTCGATCGCCCAGGTCGTCGCTTACAAACCGTCCGGCGGCCGCCCCGCGGCGCGGCCTTGGACGCGCGCTTATCAGTATCGCGACGAGCCGCCGGCTATGGCGGCCGGCATCGTTCCGAGCGCGCACTAACCTCTTGCAACTTTAACGGGGATGGCGCGTTATAGGCGCGCTGGAGGCGCTGATCGGTCAAACGGAATTCGCCCGTGGCGATCGAAGCTGCTCTTGGACAATATTCCTTTGGCCGTCTCGTCTTCGCCCTGGATGAACGGCTGCGGCGCCGTTATTCGGTTTTCGATTACAGCGATCATCGCGACTGCATTCTTCGCATTCAGATCGAACGCGCGCGCGAGGCTGTGGTCCTTGCCGACGGCTTGCGCATCCGGCCCGGCGATCGTCTGATCGACCTTCATTTCTGGAACGAGCATCTGCCAGGAATGGGCGCCGGCGGCCCGAATGTCGGCTGGGCGCGCAAAGCGTCGCGACTGCTGGATTTCTCGCTACGCGAACTGTCGAACTACCTTTCCGTCCGCCCCGATCTCGACGATATCGCGGTGATCCGCGCGATCATGCCGTTGCGCGGTTTCGATCAAAGCCGGCAGGTTCGTTTCATTGCCTCCAGATTCGGGTTTGAGGAAATCGCCGACGCCGCTCCCCGCCCCTTGGGCGCGCGGCTGCATCGCGCGGGCGAGAATGCGCTCGGGCTGATGCTCACTTTCGCAAGCAATCCGGCGGCGGCTCATTTCGACATTCTGCTGCGCGGCCGCGCGCCGCTGTTCCTCTCGCGCCGCAAGCTCGATGCGCGCTATCGCGGCGCGGACTTGGACGCCAGTCGATGACGGAGGCTTTCGGCGCCAATATCGAGGAATGGGCGGCCGCGCTCTGCGCCTTGGCGGCGCTGCTTGGGGTCGCCTATCTGTTCTTGGCGTCGTTCCTCCTGCTGCGCTTTCAAAGGCGTCGCCACGAATCGGATGCGGCGCATCCGCAGCCGGTTTCGATCCTCGTGCCGCTCTGTGGCGAGGACGAGCAACTCTACGCAAGACTGTCCGCCCTCTGTCGCCAGCTCTACGCCGCGCCGATCCAATTGGTTTGCGGCGTCAGCGACTCGCGCGACCCGGCGATCGACATCGTCCGGCGGATCGGCGCGGCTTTTCCAGACGTCGCCGTCGATCTTCAGATCGATCCCAAGCAATATGGCTGCAACCGAAAAATCTCCAATCTCATCAATATGGCGCGGCTGGCGCGACACGACATTTTCGTGATCGTCGACAGCGACATCCTGGTTGGGCCGACCTATCTCGCGGAGGTCGTCGCCGAGTTGCAAAAGCCGAGCGTCGGCGTCGTCACCTGCCTCTATCATGGAACAAGCGGCTGCGGATTGTGGTCGTCGCTTTCCGCGCTCGGGATCAACGCTCATTTCCTGCCGGGCGTCGTCACGGCCTTGGCGTTCGGGATGGCGCGCCCCTGCTTCGGCGCGACGATCGCGCTTTCTCGATCCATGCTCGAGCGGATCGGCGGCTTGCGCGCCTTCGCCGATTGGCTGCATGACGACTACGCGATCGGCGCGACGGTCCGCGCCGCCGGCTACGACGTGGCGATCCCGAATTTTTCGATCGGCCATGTTTGCCGGGAACGCACCGCGCGCGATCTGATCCTCAACCAGATCCGTTCCGCGCGGACGATCAAGATGATCGACCCGGTCGGGTATGCCGGCTCAGTGATCACGCATCCGACCGCCCTCGCCGCCATCGCCTGGCTTTGCGGCGCAACCTACGGCTTTCCGCTGCTCCTGCTTGCGCTCGGCGGCCGTCTCGTCTTTTGCCTTGCGGTCGAGCGCGCGTTCGCGCTGCCGCGCCAGGCCTATTGGCTGCTCCCGTTTCGCGAGCTGTTGTCCTTCACGATTTTCGTCGTCAGCTTCTTCGGCGCGAGCGTGAGCTGGCGCGGCGAGCGCTACCGATTGAAGCCGGACGGCCGACTCGTTCACGACATGAAATAAAGGGGGCTGAATGCGGACGCTGTTTCTCCAGGCGCCGTCCTACGAAGGCTTCGACGGGGGCGCCGGCTCGCGCTATCAGGCGCGGCGCGAGATCAGGTCGTTCTGGTACCCGACCTGGTTGGCCCAGGCCGCCGCGCTGACGCCCGACAGCAAGCTGATCGACGCCGCGCCGCACGGACTCGGCGCCGCGGATATTTTGAAGCAGGCGAGGGATTTCGACCTGGCCGTGTTGCACACGTCGACGCCGTCCTTCGCCTCGGACGCGGCGACCGCCGCGGCGCTGAAAGAGGCCAATCCTCGCCTGAAAATCGGCATGGTCGGGGCAAAGGTCGCGGTCGAGCCGGATCAGAGCCTCAAGGCGGCGCCGGCCGTCGATTTCGTCGCCGGCGCCGAGTTCGACTTCACGATCAAGGAGGCCGCGGAAGGACGCGACTGGCCGGCGATCGACGGGCTGTCCTTCCGCGACGGCAATGGCCGCATCGTCCACAACCGGCCGCGCGCCGTCCTCGAAAATATGGACGAACTGCCCTTCGTCACGCCGGTCTATAAACGCGACCTCGACGTCCGGAAATACTTCATCGGCTATTTGAAGCACCCTTATCTCTCCTTCTATACCGGACGCGGCTGCAAATCGCGCTGCACCTTCTGCCTCTGGCCGCAAACCGTCGGCGGCCATCGCTACCGCACCCGCAGCGTCGGGCATGTGGTCGCCGAGGTCGCGTGGGCGGTGCGCGCCTTTCCGGAGGTCAAGGAGATATTTTTCGACGACGATACTTTCACCGACGATGCTCCGCGCGCCGAGGCGATCGCGCGCGAGCTCGGCAAGCTCGGAATCGTCTGGTCGTGCAACGCCAAGGCGAATGTCAAGCGCGAGACGCTCAAGATCATGCGCGACAACGGCCTGCGCCTGCTGCTGGTCGGCTACGAGACCGGCAATCAGCAGATCCTGCACAATATCAAGAAGGGCATGCGGATCGACGTAGCGCGCCGCTTCACCCGAGACTGTCACGAGCTCGGCATCGTGATCCATGGCACGTTCATCATCGGCCTGCCGGGCGAGACGCGAGAAACGATCGAGGAGACGATCCGCTTCGCCTGCGAGATCAATCCGCACACGATCCAGGTGTCGCTCGCCGCGCCCTATCCGGGAACCGAGCTTTACCGCCAGGCCGTCGAGAACGGCTGGCTCGACGTCGAGCATGCCGAGCTCATCGACGAGCATGGCGTGCAGATGGCGCCGCTGCATTATCCGCATCTCGCTCATCAGGAGAGCTTCCAGTCGGTCGAGGACTTCTACCGCCGGTTCTATTTCCGCGCGCCGAAAATCGCGGCGATGGTCATGGAGATGGCGCGCAGTCCTGAAATGCTGCGCCGTCGTCTCCGCGAAGGCGTCGAATTCTTCTCGTTCCTGCGCGACCGCCGGAGTTTGGCGCACTGAACCGCCTCGTCATAACGGCGGACGATTTCGGCCTCGCGCGCGAGGTCAACGAGGCTGTCGAGATCGCGCATAGAAACGGGATTTTGTCGGCGGCCAGCCTGATGGTCGCGGCGCCCGAAGCGCAAGACGCCGTTTCCCGCGCGCGCTCGATGCCCAGCTTGCGAGTGGGCCTGCATCTCGCTTTGACCGACGCCGTCCCGGCTCTGCCGCCGGAGGAAATTCCCCAACTGGTCGACCGCGCCGGCCGCCTGCGCGCCGACCTCGCGCGGCTCGGCCTCGACCTCGCCGTCGATCGGCGCGCGCGCCGCCAGATGTGCGCCGAAATCGAGGCGCAATTCGCGGCCTTTCGCACGACGGGCTTGGCGCTCGATCACGTCAACGTCCATCAGCATTTCCATCTTCACCCGGCCGTCGCGGCGATGGTGATCGGGATCGGCCGCGCTTACGGCATGCGCGCCTTGCGCGCGCCATATGAGCCGCGTCGCATGATCGCGCTCGCCGACGCGTCCTCCCCGCCTGCTTACCGCGCGATCGAGCGGGGATGCGCCGCCTGGCTGCATCGCATGGCCAAACGCGCGGGGCTCGCCACCGCAGACGGCGTGCTGGGCTTGCGCTGGTCCGGCTGCATGAACGCGCGGCGCCTTCAAGCCTTGCTGGCGCGCCTGCCGCCCGGCTTCTGGGAAATCTACCTTCATCCGGCGACGCGGGACGCATTCCCCGGATGCGCGCCCGGCTACCGCTACGCCGATGAGTTGGCCGCGCTTATCGATCCGCTGAGCATCGAGGCTTCACGACGCGCCGGGCGCAGCCTTGGCGGCTATGGCGACCTGCCGGGATGATTGCGGCGTTTTCATACGAGGTCATCATGCGGAACCTGAATGGGTCCGGAATTGTTTTGCTGCAGAATTCAGTTGAATGCGGGTTCACCTCCTTCGGCATGAAGGCTTTTTCGGCGGCCTTGAGATGTCAGGGCCGCCGCGCCGGTTTCCTCCGGCTGAGCGCCGCCGCCGGAGCCGCGCCGGGCAGGCGATATTGAAGGGCTGACGCCGCCGCAGCGGCGCATCGAAGAGGCTGAGAGGTCGTAAGCGCCGTGTTCATCGGCAATCATATCGGCGAAGAAACCACGGCGGGCGCGACCCGCGACGCTTACGCCGCCGACGAGCCGGAGCCGTCTCTCGTCGCCGGTTCCGACGCGCGGCGCTTCAGTTGGCGCGAGCTTTGGCCGATCAGCAACCGGCTGCGCTCTTATCTCGACGGCAAGATCTGGTCGGACTGGGAGCCCGCCTGGCGCTGGGCGGATCTCTTCGCCGAGGGTGGGAAGGAAGCGTCGTTGTGGCGCTCCGCGCCGCCGAGCTCGGACATTCTCGCCATTGTCGGCCTGCAATTCGAGGCGCGCATTCTCGCCAGCCGATCCATCCGCTCCGTGTTCCTCCGGCCGGACCCGAACCGGCTGTCGGCCAATATCATCGCCGCCAATCGCGGCATTATCAGCTTCGGCATATGCGGCGGACTTGCCCCGGGCCTGCGCGCCGGCGCCTGCATCATCGCCTCTTCCATTCATGACGGCGCCAGGACTTGGCGCACCAACGAGGAATGGACGCGACGGCTGCTTCAATCCATTCCCGGCGCGATCGTCGCGCCGATCCTCGGCGTCGACGCGCCGGTCATACACATCGCCGAGAAAAGCCGCCTCTACGAACGCTTCGGCGCGGCCGTCGTCGACATGGAGTCTCACCTCGCCGCCGCCGCGGCGAGCGCCCACCGCCTGCCGCTCGCCGCGGTGCGGGTCGTCGCCGACGACGCGCGGTGCGGCTTGCCCGACGCCGCTCTCGCCGGACGACGCATCGACGGCTCGATCGACGCGCCGGCGGTGCTGCGCGCGTTGCTCGACAACCCTTCCGATTTGGCGCCGCTGATCCGTTTGGCGGCGCAAACCCATCTCGCGCGCGCCAAGCTGTTGAGTCTGAGCCAATCGCTCGGCGGTCGGATGGGCCTGCCATTTCCTTAAAGCCAAGCGCGCCGGGCGCCCGATCCCGTGACGAGACCTACTCCGCCGATTGGGCGGCAAGGCCGGCAAGGCGCGAGCCGACCGCCTCCAGCAGCAATTGATGGGCGCGCGCGCCGATCTCCTCGATCGATTGCGCATTGATCGCCATCATCGAGCGAGCGCGCTTGACGATGTCGGTCCGACTCGGCAGTTCCGGCAAATCCATCTCCGAGAGCACCTCGGCCATGCGCAGGCGCGCGTCGAGGAGGCGGGCGTGCAGCCGCGACAATCCGGCTTTGCCGAGCGTCGCCGCGATGACACCCGCGATCCGCTCGGCGTTAAAGCTGTCGGCGACCTGCGCCGCGGCGCGCTGCACGATTCGCGCGCCGACGCGATGCCGGTTCTCCAGCACCGCGGCCGGCGGCAGTTTCAGCCGCCAAATCAGGCCGAGCCTGGCGAAAAGCTTGAGAAGATAGAACGTCGCGTCGTACTCCCACCAGCGGAAGCCTTGGCGGATGCTGCTTTGGAACGCATGATGGTTGTTGTGCCAACCCTCGCCCATCGTGAAAAAGGCGAGCAGCCAATTGTTCCGCGAATCGTCGCCGGTCAGGTAGCGCTTGCGGCCGATGCAATGGGCGAGAGAATTGATGCAGAAGGTCGCGTGATAGACCGCGACCGTGCTCCAAAAGAAGCCGACGATGAGGCCCGGCCACCCGGCCAGCGCGAAGCAGGCGAGCGCCAGCGCGACCGCCGGCGCCAGTTCAAAACGATGCAGCCACATCAGCTCCGGATAGCGGGCGAGATCGGCGACTTTGACGAGATCGGCCCCGTCGTTTCGCCGGGCGAAAATCCATCCGACATGGCTATAGAGAAAGCCGGTCTGGCGCGGCGAATGGACGTCGAGCTCGGTGTCGGAATG
>DATGLU010000135.1:0-2514 GCA_035294045.1 Roseiarcus sp.
GTCTTCCGAGATTCCGTCGGCGAAATATTCCTGCTCGGCGTCGCCGCTCATGTTCTGGAAGGGCAAAACGGCGATCGAGGCCTTGTCCGGCGCAACGGGCTTTCCCGGTCCTGTCCGCTCGTTCTGCGGCGCAGGCCTCGCCTGCGCCGCGCCGCCGATTTCAACCGAGTAGACACGGATCGGTTCGGCGATGTTCTTCAACGCCCTCGCGCCAAGATCGCTCACTGCGAGGTCGAGCCGCGCCTTGATTTGACGATAAGCGTCTTCGGAAAGGCAGATCGCCCCCGGCTTGGCGATGCCCTCCAGTCGCGCAGCGATATTGACCCCGTCGCCCATCAAGTCGCCGTCCGCCTCCTCGACCACGTCGCCGATATGAACGCCGACCCGGAATTCGATGCGCCGGTGCTCGGGGAGCCCGGCATTGCGCTCGGCCATGCCGTTCTGCACTTCGATCGCGCAGCGCACGGCGTCGACGACGCTGCGAAACTCGATGATGGCGCCGTCGCCGGTGCGCTTCACGATGCGGCCGTGGTGAATGGCGACGGTGGGATCGATCAGATCGCTTCTGAGCGTCCGCAGCCGCGCGAGAATGCGTTCTTCATCGGCGCCGGTCAGCCGCGAATAGCCAACAATGTCGGCCACCAAAATCGCCGCCAGTTTCCGAGTCTCGCTCATGATGCGCCCCTGGGCGCGGCGACTTTAGCATAATGAGGCCTCGCATTGCAGGGACGCATTCCTGGACAAGCCGATAGGATTGAATAGGCTGACGGGGCCTTGGACATTGGAGCGGACGCGTCTGGGAGGATCAATGGAGTTCTTCGCGCTCGACGGGAAAGTCGCGCTGGTGACCGGCGGCAATGGCGGCATCGGGCTTGGCATGGCGGAGGGGCTGGCCGCCGCCGGCGCGGCCGTGCTCATCGTCGGGCGCAACGCCGAGAAGAGCCGCAAGGCGGTCGAAGCGCTTTCGGCCCGTGGCGGCCACGCCGCTGCGCTCGAAGCCGATGTCGCCGGCGAGCAAGGCGCCGGCGCTGCGATCGCAGCGGCGGTGGAACGGTTCGGCCGACTCGACATTCTCGTCAACAATGCCGGGACGAACCTGCGCAAAGCGCCGCAGGACTATACGCTCGCCGAATGGCGCATGCTGATCGACGCCAATCTCACCAGCGCCTTTCTCTGCGCCAAGGCGGCCTATCCGCATCTGCGCCGCGCGGGCGGCAAGATCGTCAATATCGGCTCGATGACCTCGCTGTTCGGAACGTCCTTCGCCGGGCCGTACGGCGCGGCCAAGGGCGGCATCGTCCAGCTCACCAAGGCGCTGGCCTGCGCCTGGGCGAAGGACGATATTCAGGTCAACGCCGTCCTGCCCGGCTGGATCGACACGGAGTTGACGACGGCCGCGCGCCGCGACGTGCCGGGCCTCAGCGATCGCGTCGTCGCGCGGACGCCGGCCGGCCGCTGGGGCGCGCCGGCCGATCTTGCTGGTATTGCCGTATTCTTCGCCAGCAAGGCTTCTGATTTCGTCACCGGAACGGCGATCGCGGTCGATGGCGGCTATTCCGCGCAAGGGTGATGGCTCGTGTTCAAAGTGACCGCTGCAACGCTTAAGGAATATTTCGCGTTCGATTCGGATCGGGAAGGCGCGTTGCGCTCCGTCGATCGGCTGATCCGGCGGAATGCGCCCTTGCTGAAGCAATGGTTCGTCTCCGGCGCGAATGCGGGCGAGCCGGGGATGAAAATGTCGATGATCGGGTACGGGCGTTTCGCCTATCGCGTACAGGCGTCGTCTCGGCCAATCGCTTGGCCGATTATCGGCCTAGCGCTGCAAAAGAACTATATGAGCTTCTATTGTGCGGCTAAAAGGAAAGAGGCGCCGTTCATACTCGAGCATAGGGACCGGCTCGGCGCCGTTTCGATCAGCAAGACCGGCGTCGTCAACTTCCAGGCCGCGGAGGATTTCGACGCCGCCGCGCTCGCCGAAATGCTTCGGGCGCTCGAAGCTGGCCTGAAAAAGCGGGAACTCGCGGTCAGCTTTGGTCGGCTTGCGGGCTCCCCTCGCTTCGCGAAGCAGTGAGCGGGTGGCCGCGAAACGGCTGGGCGAGGACGTGCGCTGGCCTTCTGGTTGACATTCCGAGGGCGCGGAACCTTGAGTCCTGCGCAGCCTATATGACTCAATTCCGGGAACCGCGCTGCCATCGACCCGGACGCGCGTCAAGGTTAAGCCGGCTTCGCCGGTCGCTGCGCGGCAGAACGGCCGGTTTCGGCAACAAAATGTCTTGGTCGCGAACAAGCCACGCCGGCCGAGCGCGGTCACCCGAAAGGGCCGTAGCGAAGCGAAGGACCCGCCATAGCGCCTCACGGGTGTTCGTATCTTTGCGCCAGCCTTTGAGGCGCTATGGCGGGTTGACGGCGGTCGGACGGCGTGGAGCCGCGGGCGCTTGAAAGTACGCAAGAAGGATGCATGGAGCGCGTACCTCTCTAGTCCTGCGCGGCCCCTCATCCGGCGCTTCGCGCCAC
>DATGLU010000136.1:0-2347 GCA_035294045.1 Roseiarcus sp.
ACTCTCTCGTGGGAACCCTCATTGACTAGTCTGGGTTTCTCTTGACCGCCCAGCCGAGCGTCGGTTCGCCATGAGGAGCGCGTCATGAGAGCCAAAAGCGAATGGATCATTGTCGCGGCGGCCTTCGCTCTTTTCGCCGCCGCATCGACGCAAGCGTCGCCGGCGGATTCCGGCGACCAGACGAGCGCTCAGCCGCCCAAGACCGATCTTCAGGACAAAAAGGGCGATCTCAGCGAAAAGCTCGACAAGTCGAACGGCGTCATCCATCCGAAAGGCGCGGTCGATCCCGGCATGGCCAAGAAAGCGCCGCCGGTCGGCAATACGCCGGTCATCCCGCCGCCGAACGCGCCGCGCAGTGGTACGAACGCTGAGCCGAAATAGAAGCGAGAGCGCGGGCGGATCGGATCAAGCGGCGATTCGCTGAGGCTGGGGGAGCGCAATCGTTCATTGTTGGAACGCTGGCCCCGTCGCGCCGAGCCGAGAGGCTGTCAAGGATGCGAAGCACCGCCTTCGGCGGCGCAATCTCAGAGGCGTCTTGCAGACGCCTCTGAGATTGCGTCCTTGACAGCCTCTCGGCTCGGCGCGTTTGGCTTGGCGTTCCAACAATGAACGATTGCGCTCTTCCGCACTGTTCCGCGGCTGGTCGAATCAGGAAGTCTGCAAAAAGGAATCCTACCGCGCCGCGCAGGCCAGCGCCGGAAAGACGCAGCGCTCGCCGAGGTCGAGCGAATCGCCGGCGGGCCCGGCATAGTTGACCTGGCTCACCGCGCCATTGGTCATGACGAGATTGACCCGGCAGGCTGGGTGGCGCGGATTGCCGGATGTCGCAAAGCCCGAGCCCTCGATCTCGGTCCGGCCGCCGGCATAGGACCAGATTTCCGTCGAGCCAATCGCTCGTTGCGAAGTCGGCGCGCCGAGGCAGGCGCGAATCTGCCTTTTTGAAAGGCCGATCATCTTCGCCTGCGCGACCTGATCGTTTTCGGGCCATTCCATGCCGCAAGCGGGAAGAGCGAAGCACGAAGCGAGCGCCGCGACGGTCCAAATCCTATTCATCGACGTTTTTCCCCCCAATCTCGTCGGATCGTTCACGTCTCGCCTTCGAGCGGCGGCGTGCCATGCGTATGGAAGCTCTCGATCGTCTTGAGGCCCCAGGCCTGTCCCTTCTTGCGCTCGGCTTCGCTCCAGCGGATCGGCTTCCAATCCGGCGCCAGGATCAGTCGAGCGCCGGCACTGGCGACTTCGACGCGGTTGCCGCCCGGCTCATAGACATAGAGGAAAAAGGTCTGCTGCACCGCATGTTTGTGCGGGCCGGTCTCGATGAAGATGCCGGCTTCGAGGAAAATGTCGGCGGCGCGCAGGATTTCCTCGCGGCTGTCGAGCGCGAAAGTGACGTGATGAAAGCGGCCGCCGACGCCATGCGCTTCGAGCGTGTAAGCGAAATCGTAGCTCTTGTTGGTGCAAGTCAGCCACATGCCGGCTTCGACGCCGCTATCGAGCACGATCTGCTCGGTCAGGCGGAAGCCGAGCGTCTGTTCGAAAAATTCGCGATTGGCGCGGATGTCCTTGGCGAGGCAGTTGAAGTGGTCGATCCGGCGGACATTGACGCCGCGCGCCGGAAAGCGCTGCGCCTGGTTCTTCAGAGCCGGCCGCAGCGGCTCGGGCGCCTTGTACCATTCGGTTTCGTAGTAGAGCTCCAGCAAATGCCCGTCGGGATCGCGGAACTGGTAGGCCGGGCCATGGCCGAATTCATCGTCGCGCCAGCCTACGCCGAGACCCGAGCGCTCGAGAGCGGCGACGCGCCGCGCCAAAGCCGCCGGGCTGCGGGCGCGGAAAGCGGCGTGGCCGAGACCGGAGGTTTTCGCGCCGGTCAGCTTGAGCGAATAGGTTTCGTAATCGTCCCAGCCGCGCAGGAAGACCGATTCGCCCTGGCGGCCGCTTTCGGTCATGCCGAGGACATCGACGAAAAAGGCGAGGCTCGCCTCCGGCTTGGGCGTCAACAGCTCGATATGCCCGAGATGGGCGACATCCATGATCGGCTCGTCCTGCATTGATCCTCCGGCGATCGCGCATTCGAGCGATATTCGCCTCGGGGGACGCTGGCAAGCGAGCGCCTGTAGCCGACCGCGGCCAGCGACGCGGACGGGCCGCAGCCGCGGTCGGCGACCGCGGCTACAGAACCGTGCGCGCCCATCTCCCGCTTGCGGGAGAGGGCTGGGGTGAGGGTAAGCCCCGGTCCGAACCGGGCTGATCCCTGACAGTTTAGACCGGGTTGATTCCTGACAGGTCAAGCTTCGTCTGATTCGAAGGAGGATCGGGCGATGCCTTTCAAGGAGACCTGTCCGGTGGA
>DATGLU010000137.1:0-3808 GCA_035294045.1 Roseiarcus sp.
CCTCGCCGCCTCGGGGATTTTGTGCTTCGGGCCGGGCAAAGCGGCGGCGCGGCTCGAAGGCTCGAAAGGCTTCGCCAAGGATTTCTGCGGCGAATTCGGCATTCCAACCGCCGACTATCGCCGCTTCAGCGCCTTCGAGCCCGCCCTCGCCTATTTGCGCGAGAAAGGCGCGCCGATCGTGATCAAGGCTGATGGACTGGCCTCCGGCAAAGGCGTCGTGGTCGCCGCGACTCTAGCCGAAGCGGAAGCGGCGTTGCGGTCGATGTTCGGCGGCGCATTCGGCGCGGCCGGGGCGGAAGTCGTCATTGAAGACGTCTTGGAAGGCGAGGAAGTCTCGTTCTTCGCCCTTTCGGACGGCGAGCGCGCCGTCGCTTTCGCCAGCGCGCAGGATCATAAGCGGGTGGGCGACGGCGATACCGGGCCGAATACCGGCGGCATGGGCGCCTATTCCCCGGCCCCGATCATGACCGACGCAATGTCGGCGCGCGTCATGCGCGACATCGTCGCGCCGACGATCGCCGGCATGCGGGCGCGGGGCGCGCCGTTTCGCGGCGCGCTGTTCGCCGGCCTGATGATCGGCGCCGGCGGGCCGAAACTCATCGAATACAATGTCCGGTTTGGCGATCCGGAAGCCGAGGTGTTGCTGGCGCGCTTTGACGGCGATCTGTTGGCGCTGCTGCTCGGCTGCGCGAAGGGCGCGCTGCCCAAGACGCCGCCGCGCTTCTCGCCGCAAGCCGCATTGACGGTGGTGCTCGCCGCGAAAGGCTATCCCGGCGCGCCGCTGAAAGGGACGGAAATCCGCGGCCTCGAACGCGCCGGCGCGATGCCCGGCGTGACGATCCACCATGCCGGCACGCGGCGCAGCGGCGATCGGCTCCTCGCCGATGGCGGCCGCGTCTTGGCCGTCACCGCGCTGGGCGGCTCCGTCCGCGAGGCGCAAAGCCGCGCCTATGCGGCCGTCGACGCGGTGGATTGGCCGGACGGCTTCTGCCGGCGCGACATTGGCTGGCGGGCGATCGCCCGCGAGCGCGCCGAGGCCGCGCGCTTCGCCGAAGCGCCGATCGCGACGAGGCGCGCATGAGCGCGGCGAAAGACTTCTTTCCCGGCTTCGAAACGCGGATGATCGCCGCGCCGGCCGGCTCGATCTTCACGCGAATCGGCGGCAGCGGCCCGCCGCTCCTCTTGCTGCACGGCTTTCCGCAGACCCATCTCGAATGGCGGCTGATCGCGCCGGCTTTGGCCGAGAAATTCACCCTCGTCCTGATGGACCTGCGCGGCTATGGCGGCTCGTCCGTCCCGCCAAGC
The DNA here is from genome assembly GCA_035294045.1 of Roseiarcus sp. Lineage (GTDB taxonomy): Bacteria > Pseudomonadota > Alphaproteobacteria > Rhizobiales > Beijerinckiaceae > Roseiarcus. The sequence continues at coordinate 1,306 of DATGLU010000137.1, forward strand.
GAGCACGGCGCCGGTTATGCGAAGCGCGAAATGGCCAAGGACGCGGTCGCCGTGATGGCTGCGCTCGGCTTTGAGCGCTTCAACATCATCGGCCATGATCGTGGCGGACGCGTCGCCTATCGTCTCGCGCTGGACGCGCCCGAGCGGGTCGAAAGGCTCGCCGTCATCGACATCATTCCGACCGGCGAGATGTGGCGGAGCATGGACGCGGCGCGCGCCATGCAGACCTATCATTGGCTGTTCCTCGCCCAGCCCGCGCCGATGCCGGAAAGCCTGATACGCGGCGCGGCGACCGCCTGGCTCAAGCACACTTTGGCAAGCTGGACCGACGACAAAAGTCTCGCCGCGTTCGGCGACGCGCTCGACGCCTATTGCGCGGCTTTCGAGCAGGATGAGCGCATCCACGCCTTTTGCGAAGATTACCGCGCCGGCGCGACGGTCGACCGGCGCCTCGACGAAGAAGACCAAGCCGCCGGCCGCCGCATCGCCGCGCCTTTGCTGGCGCTCTGGGGGGCCAAGGGCATTCCGAGCGAGGGCGACGATCCGCTGCAAATCTGGCGGCGCTGGGCGGTGAAGGCCGAAGGCCGCGCCATTCAAGGCGGGCATTTTCTGCCCGAGGAAAATCCCGAAGCGACCGCGGCGGCCCTGTTGGACTTCTTCGCCGCGCCGCGATGAGCCGAGCCAACGTGCTGGAATTCTGCCGCGATCAAGACGATCGACGCTCACCTGAAGCGCGCGCCGGCGGCGATCTGCGCGCCGCGCGCCAGTTCCTCGCCGGCCATCGCGCTTTTTCCCGCGCGCTGCGCCTCGATGATTTGGATCGCGCCGCTGCCGCAGGCGATGGTCGGCGCGCCGTCGAGAACTTCGCCGGGCGCGCCTTGGCCGGCGGCGGCCCGCGCGCGCAGGATTTTCACGCGCTCGGCGCCGCGCCCGAAATCGAACTCCGAATAGGCGCCGGGCGACGGCGACAGGCCGTGAATCTGATTGCGGATCGTCTCGGCGTCGGCCGTCCAGTCGATCCGCGCCTCGCTTTTGTCGATCTTCTTGGCGTAGACGGCGCCCTCGCTGGGCTGCGGCGTGAACGACAACAATCCGCGCGCCAGCGCCGGCAAGGCGCGCGCCATCAGATCGGCGCCAAGCCGCGCCAGCCGGCCGGCGAGGTCGCCGGCGGTCGTTTCCGGCGCGATCGCGACGCGCTCGGCGAGCGCTACCGGGCCGGTATCCAGACCCTCCTCCATCCGCATCACGCAGATTCCGGTTTCGCGATCGCCGGCCATGATCGCGCGCTGGATCGGCGCGGCGCCGCGCCAGCGCGGCAGGAGCGAAGCGTGCAGATTGAGACAGCCATGGACCGGCGTCGCCAGGATCGGGGCAGGCAGGATCAGCCCATAGGCGACGACGACCGCGACATCGGCGGCGTGGCCGCGAAATCGCTCTTGCTCCGGCTCGTTGCGCAAGGTCGCCGGCGTGAAGACCGGGACAGCGTTCTGCTCGGCCGCGAGGTGTACCGGCGTCTTGGTGAGTTCGAGGCCGCGGCGGCCCGCTGGACGCGGCGCCCGGGTATAGACGGCGGCCACGTCATGGCCCTGGCCGATGATTTCGAGCAGCGTCGGAACCGCGAATGCCGGCGCGCCCATGAACACGATGCGCATGGCGGGCCGATAGCATCGCGCCTGCCGAGGGTCAAAGCCGCGCTGTAGCCGCGGTCGCCGACCGCGGCTACAACGCTCAGGGCACGACAAGGGGCGGTTTTCATGACCAAAGACGTACGCGCAAAAACCGCGCAAGGCCCCGCCCATAGGCTGGCCTTGCGCGTCTATTACGAAGACACCGATTTCTCCGGCCGCGTGTACCACGCCGCCTATCTGCGCTTCCTCGAACGCGGACGCACCGAATGGCTTCGCGCGCGCGGCTTGGCCCAGAAGGAGATGGCGCAAGCCTCCTCGATCGTCTTCGTCGTCCGCCGCCTGACGATCGACTTCATCAAGCCGGCGCAGATGGACGATATGCTGGCGATCGAGACGCGGCTGACGGGCCTGGGCGCCGTCTCGTTCGAATTCGCGCAAGCCATTTTGCGCGAGGAGACGAGATTGGCCGAAGCGCAGGTCGGCGTCGTCGCCCTGAAGGGCGATCGCCCGGCGCGCCTGCCGGCGGAATTGCGCGGGCTTTTGCTGGACCGGCCGATGTTGTAGCCGCGGTCGGCGACCGCGGCTACAGCGCGCCGCGTTCGACAATCCCGTCGATCCGCGCGGCGAGCGCCGCGATGCGCTCGCCGAGGCGCTCCTCCATGTCGCGCAAATCGGCGCGGGTCGGCAGCGCCGCCGCGGTCTCGCGCAGGCGGCACTGATCGTCCAAAAGCTGCGCCAGCCGGTCGGCGAGCCGCGACGCGGCGGCGTCATGGCCCTGCTTGACCGCGGCGAGTTCCGCCTTCTGCCATTCCAGCGCCGCACTGTTCGTATCGAGCCGAGCCGCGAGACGCCAAGCGAAAGCGGCGGAGCCGATC
>DATGLU010000138.1:0-5899 GCA_035294045.1 Roseiarcus sp.
GCGCTCGGCGCCTTCGCCATGTATTCGAAAGAGGCGCGCCGGCCCAACGCCGCAGAGCTGCGCATGGTTGCGGCGGCGACGCGGCTCGCCGGCATCGCCATTGAGCGTCGCCAGGCCGAGGAGCGCATCCAGTTCATGGCCAACCATGACGCGCTGACCGGCTTGCCGACGCGCGGGCTGCTCAAGGACCGGCTGCAACAGGCCATGCATTTCGCCGAACGCTATGATCGTTGGGCGAGCGTCGCCTTCATCGACATCGACGATTTCAAGCAGATCAACGACAGCCTTGGCCATGGCGCCGGCGACGAATTGCTCAAGATCGTCGCCCGCCGGCTGGCCGACTGCGTTCGTCCTACGGATACGGTGGCGCGCCTCGGCGCGAACGAATTCGCGGTCGTCATTGCCGACCAGCCGAAAAGCAGGGAACTCGTCAACCGCAGCGTCCAGCGCTTGCGCGAGGCGATCGCCGCGCCGATCGCGATTGCCGGCCATCATCTGCAAGTGACGTGCTCGATCGGTCTCGCCAACTATCCCAAGGACGGCGCCGATGTCGAGGCGATGCTCGCCAATGCCGGCTCGGCCATGTACCGCGCCAAGGAGACGGGGAGGGACAATATCCAGTTCTATACGCCGGAGCTCAACGCCAAGGCGCATGAGAAATTCCTCTTGCAGGAGGAGCTGCGCAAGGCGCTCAAGCGCGAAGAGTTCACGCTGCTCTATCAGCCGCAGATCGATCTGCGCTCCGGCCGCATTTTCGCCGTCGAGGCCTTGATCCGCTGGCGCCATCCGGAGCTCGGCTTGGTGCCGCCGAACAAATTTATTCCCGCCGCCGAGGAGAGCGGCCTGATCGTGGCGATCGGCGACTGGGCGCTGCGCGCGGCCGCCAAGCAGAACAAGGCGTGGCAGGAGGCCGGGCTGGCGCCGATCGTGGTCTCGGTCAATGTCTCGGCGCGTCAGTTCAGGGAGAAAAACTGGGTCAACCGGGTGGTCGAGGCGCTGAAGGAGAGCCGGCTCGCGGCGCAATATCTCGAATTGGAATTGACCGAGAGCCTGATCATGCAGGATGTCGAGCAGGCGATCGCGACGATGAAGCAATTGCAAGGCTTGGGCGTGCAGCTCTCGATCGACGATTTCGGCACCGGCTATTCGAGCTTAAGCGCGTTGAAGAGCTTCCCCGTCGCGAGACTCAAGATCGACAAGAGCTTCGTCCGCGACCTGCCGGATGACGAGAACGACCGGGCGGTGGCGACCGCCGTCATTTCGCTCGGCCAGAAGCTGAATTTGCGGGTGATCGCCGAAGGCGTCGAGACCGACGCCCAGATGGCGTTCCTGCGCGACAACAATTGCGACGAGATGCAGGGCTATCTCTTCTCGAAGCCCGCGCCGCCGGAAGAGATCGCCGCGATGCTGAAGCGACCGTCGCCGTGGCGGCGCTTCGCGCCGCTTTTGGCGAGCTAGGCGGGTACAGGCGCGTTTTTCCCGCGCGCAGCCCCCTCCCGTACCCTCCCCCGCGTCGCGGGGAGGGTACGGGCGAGGCCTACGGCGCTTCCTTAATCCTCAAGGCCCGGCATGCCCGCAGGCTTCGCAAAGCCCCTCGACCTCGACGACCTGGCGCTGCGCCGAGAAGCCGGCTTTGGCCGCCGTCTCGTGCAGCATCCTGTCGAAGCGCGGGCTTTCGACCTCGTCGGTGCGACCGCAACGCGCGCAAATCAGCAGAATGCCCTGATGGCGATGGCCGATATGCTCGCAAGGGGCATAGGCGTTGCGGCTCTCCACTTTGTGCAACAGCCCGTGCTCAAGGAAAAAGTCCAGCGTGCGATAGACGGTCGGCGGCGCGACGGCTTTGCCCTGCGCGCGCGCTAGCGCCTCGATGATCGCGTAAGCGCCGAGCGGGGCGGGGGCATGCGCTAAAATGTCCAGGACTTGCCGGCGCAGCGGCGTGAGCTGCAAGTCCCGCTCGGCGCAAAAATCCTCAACCTGCCGCGCCCAAACGCGCCGGTCGCTTTCGCTATGAGTGCGGCTCTTGCTCATTCGAATCTCGTCGTACCAATCCTCCCCCGTCGAAGACGGGGGAGGGGGACCGCGCGTCAGCGCGGTGGAGGGGGCCGCCGATTATCCTGAGAGGCCGGAGCCCCCTCCACCATGCTTCGCATGGTCCCCCTCCCCCGCTTCGCGGGCGAGGATTCGCTTGCCAAACGCACTATTATAACATAACAGACCTTTTCCGCCGGCGCCTGTCCGGCGCGATCTTTGGAGCTTGGCGCAATGAAAAAGGAGGCCGTCCTTTTGGCGAGCGCGGTTTTTGCCGCTATGCTTCTGGGCGGCCCGGCTTTCGCCGGACCGATCGCCGTGGTCGCCGCTGAGAATTTTTACGGCGACGTCGCCGCGCAAGTCGGCGGCGACAAGGTCGCGGCGACCAGCATCCTGTCCAAGCCCGACGCCGACCCGCATCTCTTCGAGGCGAGCGCCTCGACCGCCAAGGCGCTCGCCGCGGCCAAGATCGTGATCGCCAACGGCGCCGATTACGATCCCTGGATGGAGAAGCTGCTCAAGGCGAACACGGCGCCCGGTCGGCGCGAGATCGTCGTCGCCGATCTGGCGCACAAGAAGCCGGGCGATAATCCGCACCTCTGGTACGACCCCGCCACGGTCAAAGCCCTGGCGGCCGTCTTGGCCGCCGATCTCTCCGCCCTCGATCCCGCCCACGAGGCCGATTACGAGAAAGGAAACGCCGCCTTCGCCGCCTCGCTCGCGCCGCTCGAGGCGAAAATCGCCGCCATGCGCGGGAAATATTCCGGCCAGCCGGTCGCCGCCTCCGAGCCGGTCTTCGGCTATATGGCGGCGCTGATCGGCCTCAACATGCGCGAGGAGCGATTCGCCCTCGCGGTGATGAACAACACCGAGCCCAGCGCTGGCTCGGTCGCGGCTTTCGAGAACGATTTGAGAGGCCACAAGGTCAGGGCGATGCTCTACAACGCGCAGGCGAGCGAGCCCGCGGTGCAGCGCCTCGTGCAGATCGCCAAGGACGAGAAGATTCCTGTTGTCGGCGTCTCCGAGACCGAGCCGGCCAACACGAACTATCAGCAATGGATGGCCTCGCAGCTCGACGCGCTCGATCGGGCTCTCTCTAGCCGCGCGACGCAATGACGGCGCTTCGTTTCGATGAGGTCGGCATAAGGCTCGGCGGCCGAACCATTCTGTCGGCAGCCGATTTCGCCATCGGGCAGGGCGAATTCGTCGGCATGCTTGGCGCCAATGGGGCGGGCAAGACGACGCTGATGCGCGCCAGCCTCGGCCTTGTCCCGCTCGCCGCTGGCGCGATCAGCGTGCTCGGCGCGCCGGCGCGGCGCGGCAATCCCCTGATCGGCTACATGCCGCAAAATCGCGGCCCGATCGCCGGCTTGCGCCTCACCGGCTACGACATGGTGGCGAGCGGCGCCAGGGGCGCGCATTGGGGCCTGCCGCGGCTCGATTCCGCCCTGCGCCGCGAGATCGATTGGGCGCTCGATGCGGTCGACGCGCGAAAGATCGCCGGCCGCTCGCTCAACGAGATTTCCGGCGGCGAGCGCCAGCGCCTGCTCCTGTCGCAGGCGCTGATCGGCCGGCCGAAATTGCTGCTGCTCGACGAGCCGCTGATCAGCCTCGATCCGGCCCATCAGAAAAACGTGGTCGAGACGGTCAAGCGCCTCGCCGCGGAATTGAAGATCGCGGTCCTGTTCAGCGCGCACGAGATCAACCCGCTGCTCCATGCGATCGATCGCGTTTTGTACCTTGGCGCCGGCAAGGCGGCGCTCGGCGCGGTCGACGAGATCATCACCGGCCCGACTTTGTCGCGCCTCTACGGCGCCGAGATCGAGGTCGTGCGCGTCGGCGGCCGCATTTTTGTTATGTCCGGCGATTTCGACATGGAGCGCGATCCGCATCGCCATGAGAATGGCGGGCATGATCACGGCGCGATTGACCATGACCATGCCGGCTCGGCGCATAAGGTCGGCGCCTGATGTTCGCCTACGATTTCATGCGCGCCGCTTTCGCGGCCTCCGGCATCGTCGCCATTCTCGCCGGATTGGTCGGCTTCTTCCTGGTGCTGCGCGGCCAGACTTTCGCCGGCCACGCTCTGTCGCATGTCGGCTTTGCCGGCGCGACCGGCGCCGTGCTGTTCGGCCTTTCGCCGCTCGCCGGGCTTGTCGGCTTCACAATGATCGCCGGCTTCGCCATGGGCGCGCTCGGCGAGCGGTTAAGCCAGCGCGACGTCGCGATCGGCATGATGCTGTCGCTGGCCCTCGGCCTCGGCCTGCTCTTTTTGCATTTCTACACGTCCTATGCGGCGCAGGCGGCGGCTCTGCTGTTCGGCAACGTGCTCGGCGTCGACAATGCGGCGCTGATCGCCCTGGCGGCTCTTGCCGCCCTCAGCCTCGCCGCGCTCGGCTTCATCGCCCGGCCTTTGCTCTTCGCCAGCCTGCAGCCGGAATTGGCCGAGGCGCGCGGCGTCAATGTCCGCCTCGTCTCGATCGCCTTCCTGATCATCGTCGCCATCGCCGTCGCCGAATGCGCCCAGATCGTCGGCGTGCTTCTGGTCTTCACGCTGATGGTCGGCCCGGCCGCCGCCGCGCTCGCTTTCACAAGGCGCCTCTATGCGGCGGTGGCGCTCGCCGCCTTGCTCGCTCTCGCCGAAGCCTGGGGCGGGCTGACGCTCGCCTATTACAGCGATTGGCCGACGAGCTTCTGGATCACCGCTCTATCCGGGCTCGCATATTTTGCGAGCCTGATCAGCGCGCGACTCCCCCCTTCTCCCCGCGCAGCGGGGAGAAGGGGGCCGTGCGCAGCACGGCCGGATGAGGGGCAGCGCTGAGCCTGCCGATTAGCGATTCAGAAAAGTGCGTACCTTTCGAGTCCTGCGCCGCCCCTTGCTCATCCGGCGCTTCGCGCCACCTTCTCCCCGCAAAGCGGGGAGAAGGGGATTGCCTTACGCCCTACTTCGCCGGCGGGAGGTTGTTGTACTGTCCCGCCGAGATCACCACCGAGACGAAGGTCGTCGCCTTCTCATTCGGGCCGAACGGGCCGGGCACCTTGTTCCTGATCGGCGGCAGGCTCTTCAGGAAGGCGGCGATCGCCTGGGCGTCCTGATCGGTGAGATGCGCGAAGCTCGGATAGGGCATGACTTCCGACAAGGTGCGGCCGTCCGGCCGCTTGCCCGTCCGGATCGCGGCGATGATTTGCTCATCGCTCCAGGCGCCGAGCCCGGTCTCCTGGTCGGGCGTGAGATTCTGCCCGAGATAGATGCCGACCCCGGGAATGGCGAAACCGACATCCGAGCCGCCGAGATAGCGCGCCATATCCGGCTGGCCGAGCATGCCGCCCGGCGTGTGGCAATCCGAGCAGCCGCTGATCTGAACCAAATATTTGCCGCGCTCGATTTGCGGGTCGTCGGCGCGCGCCGTGGGCGACGCCGCAAGAAGCGCGAACAGAAGAAGGCCCCCGCGCCGGTTCATGGTCATTCCTTGCCTGGCGTTAAGGGCGGCAGACTATTGGCGGCGGCCGGCAGGTCAAGCGGGCCTTTGCCTTGACGCTCGATTCCCGAATTCCGCCATCTGGGCTGAAAGGCCCAGCCGCCCGGCGCCCGCTATCCACACGCCTTTGCGGCTCCCCCTTGGCCTCCGACGGCTAGTTTATGCTAATCGGGAAATTCATGACTCCCCAAGAATTTATCCGAAAATGGCGCCGGGTGGCTCTGACCGAAAGGGCGAGCGCGCAAGAGCATTTCATCGACCTGTGCCGGGTTTTCGAGCACCCGACGCCGGTCGAGGACGATCCTTTAGGCGATCATTTCACTTTTGAGAAGGGCGCGCCGAAGACCGGCGGCGGCGACGGCTTCGCCTATGTCTGGAAGAAGGGATTC
>DATGLU010000139.1:0-5534 GCA_035294045.1 Roseiarcus sp.
ACCGGCCTGCAGCAGGTGACGTGCCTGGTCGATCGCCTCGGCGCGGGGATTAGCCAAGCGATCGGCACGGGCGGTCACGATCTCAGCCAAGCGGTTGGCGGCGTCACCTTCCTGCAGGGAGTGAAAGCGCTGGCCGACGACGCCGCGACGCGGATCATCGTCCTCATTTCAAAACCTCCCGCTCCGGAGGTCGCCGCCGCTGTGCTCGCCGAAGCGCGAAAAGCCGGCAAGCCCGTCGTAGTGAATTTTCTTGGCGCGGACCTGAAGGCGATCGCAGGGCCGAACCTTGCGCCCGTGATGACGCTCGAAGACGCCGCGGTCTCCGCCGTCGCCCTTTCAAAGCGCGAGCCGCCGAGCCGTCTGGCCCTCGCCGCGCCGCGCTTCGAACCGCCACGCCTAACGGCGGGACAACGCTATATACGCGGCCTCTATAGCGGCGGCACTTTCTGCTACGAGGCGACGCTGCTGCTCGGCGACGCGTTGCGTCAAGTCTACTCCAACACGCCCGCCGGACGCGCCAAACCGCTCGACGACGTGTGGAAGAGCCGCGCCCATACGCTTGTCGATCTCGGCGACGATTTATTTACGCGCGGCAGGCCTCACCCGATGATCGACCACAGGCTGCGCGACGAGCGCATCGCCAGCGAAGCGCGCGATCCAGAGACGGCGGTCATTCTGCTCGACGTCGTCATCGGCTACGGCGCTCATGCCGATCCAGCGGCGGAAATCGCGCCGGTCGTGCATGGCGCGATCGCCCAGGCTGCGGCGGCGGGGCGGAGCCTTTCCGTCGTCGGCTTTGTCTGCGGCACGAAATCCGATCCGCAGTCGCTCGCCGATCAGGAAGCGAGGTTGCGCGCCGCCGGCATGACGCTGACGCAAAGCAACGCCCAGGCGGTTCGCCTGGCCGCGCAAATCGTCGCGCAAACCGCGGAAAACGCGCTTGCCGCGTCAGAGGCAGGGAGCGCCTGACGATGCATCTGTTTCGGCAGGACCCGCAAGTGCTGAATGTCGGCCTTGCCTCTTTCCGCGACGCGATAACGCAAGCAGGCGGCGCGGTCACGCATATCGAATGGGCGCCGCCGGCGAATGGCGATCGCGCCATCGGACGCGCGCTGGCGCGCCTTGTCAATGATCCGACCGTCGAGGCCGCCAACCGCATCGCCTACAAAGTCTATCTCGCAGCGCAACCGGTCCTTGTCGGCATCGGCGTCGCGAGTGAAGCGATCCCGACGATGAGATCGCGCCTCATCCTTCATTCCGGACCGCCGATCGCCTGGGATCGCATGTGCGGCCCGGCGCGCGGCGCGATCATCGGCGCGATCCTGTTCGAAGGCTGGGCGACGGACATTCGAGAAGCGCAAGATCTCGCCGCCAGCGGCGCCATCGCCTTCGAGCCCTGCCACCGCCATGGCGCGGTTGGCCCGATGGCGGGCGTCATTAGCCCCTCGATGCCGGTATGGATCGTACGCGAGGCGGTCGGCGGCCGTCTCGCCTTCAGCAATCTCAACGAGGGCTTGGGCAAAGTGCTGCGCTTTGGCGCCAACAGCGCCGAGGTGATCGAGCGCTTGAGATGGATGGCGGGCAGCCTGCGCCAGACTCTCGCGCTGACGCTCGCCGAGACAGGCCCGATCGACCTGAAGCCTCTGATGGCCCAGGCCCTGCACATGGGCGACGAGATTCACAATCGAAATTCCGCCGCAACATCGCTTTTGCTGAAGCGCTTGGCGCCCGCCATGCTGCGAACGAAGGCAAGCCGCGAGGATGTGGCGTCGGCGATCGGCTTCATCGCCGGCAACGATCATTTCTTTCTCAATCTTTCGATGGCGGCGTGCAAGGCGATGCTGGACGCCGCGCGAGGCGTCGCCGGCAGCAGCATGGTCATTGCCATGGCGCGCAACGGCGTCGATTTCGGCGTCCAAATTTCCGGCGCCGGCGACCGCTGGTTCACGAGCCCCGCGCCCGTGGTCGACGGCTTGTACTTCCCCGGCTACTCGATCGCGGACGCCGCGCCCGATCTCGGCGACAGCGCGATCACCGAGACCGCCGGCCTGGGCGGCTTCTCGATGGCGGCCGCGCCGGCGATCGTCAATTTCGTCGGCGGCACGCCGGACGACGCGATCGCCAACACCGCCGCGATGAGCCACATCACGCTCGGGCAGAACAGCGCGTTCACCTTGCCGGCGATGAATTTCGGCGGCGCGCCGGCCGGCATCGACGCGCGCAAGGTGGTCGATAACGGGATCCTGCCGATCATCAACACGGGCATCGCCCATCGCGAGGCGGGAATTGGCCAAATCGGCGCGGGCATCACCCGGGCGCCGCTCGCCTGCTTCACGCAGGCCCTCGCCGCTCTGGCCGACAGCTTGCCGGAGACCTAGCGACGACAGAACTGGGGAGGAGCGGATGGCGTCGGACAAGAGGCTTGCGGTCGTGGCGATTGGCGGCAACTCGCTCATTGCCGACAAAGATCATCTGTCGATACCCAGCCAATACGAGGCCGCCGCGCTGACCGCGCATCACATCGCCGACATGATCGAAGCCGGTTGGAGCGTCATCGTCACGCATGGCAACGGGCCGCAGATGGGTTTCATCTTGCGCCGGTCGGAACTCGCCATCCACGAGATCGCGCCGGTGCCGATGGATTATGCCGGCGCCGATCTCCAAGGCGCGATCGGCTATATGTTCGTCAAAGCCTTCCGCAATGAATTTCGCAAGCGCGGCGTTCGCCGCGAGCCTGTCGCCGTGGTCACCGAGACCTTGGTCGACCGCAACGATCCCGCCTTCAAGGACCCGACAAAACCAATCGGGTCGCATATGGATGAGGCTCACGCCAAGGCTTTGGCCGCGCGGCAAGGCTGGGTCGTGAAGGAGGACGCCGGACGCGGCTGGAGGCGCGTCGTGCCGTCGCCAACGCCTCGCAAGATCGTCGACTATCAAGCGATCGAGCATCTGGCGCGCTCCAACTTCGTCGTCATCGGATGCGGCGGCGGCGGAATCCCGGTCGTTGAGGGCGATAACGGCGATTTGCAGGGCGTCGAGGCGGTGATCGACAAGGATCTCGCTTCGAGCCTTCTTGCCCGCTCGATCGGCGCGGACCTTTTCATGCTGTCGACCGGCGTCGAGCGCGTCGCGATCGACTTCAACACGCCGCGCCAACGCTGGCTCGATCGCCTCAGCGTCAGCGAAGCACGACGCTACTATGCCGAAGATCAGTTCGACAAGGGCAGCATGGGACCGAAAATCCAAGCGCTCTGCGAATATTTGGAGGGCGGCGGCAAGGAAGGATTGATCACAAATCCCGCCAATATTGGCCGCGCGATCGCCGGCGAAACCGGGACGCGGGTCGTTCGCGATTAGGGCCGACGCCGCCGAGCGATTTGGCATGGGGACAAAGGGGAAGAGCCATGAACACCGAAACGGTCCCGATCAACATCGGCAACACCGCCTTCATGTTGATCTGCGCGAGCCTCGTCATGCTGATGACGCCGGGCCTGGCGTTTTTCTATGGCGGCCTGGTCGGACGAAAGAACGTTCTGACCGTGATGATCCAGAGCTTCATGTCGTTGAGCTGGACCACGGTTCTATGGTTCGCCTTCGGCTACTCGATGTGCTTCGGCCCGACCTTGGGCGGCGTGATCGGCGACCCGACCTATTATGCCTTTCTCCATGGGATCAATCTAAAGACCATGTTCGCCGGCAACGACGCCGGCATTCCTCTGGTGGTCCATGTCGCCTATCAGATGATGTTCGCCATCATCACGCCAGCCCTGATCACCGGCGCGTTTGCCGACCGCGTCACGTTCAAGGCGTATTTCCTGTTCCTGACCGCCTGGCTGATATTCGTCTACTTCCCCTTCGTTCATATGATTTGGAGCCCCGACGGCGTTCTGGCGAAATGGGGCGTGCTCGACTTTGCAGGCGGCATCGTCGTCCACAACACAGCCGGCTTCGCCGCTTTGGCTTCGGTGTTCTTCGTCGGCCGTCGCAGCGTGATGGTCAACAAGCCGCATAACGTCCCGCTGATCGCACTCGGCACCGGGCTGCTCTGGTTCGGCTGGTACGGATTCAACGCCGGCTCCGAGCTTCGCGTCGACGCCGTGACCGCGTCGGCCTTCCTCAACACCGATGTCGCCGCATCGTTCGCCGGCGTGACCTGGCTCGTCATCGAGTGGATCTACGCGAAGCGGCCGAAATTCGTCGGCCTTCTAACGGGCACGGTCGCCGGCCTGGCGACGATCACGCCTGGCGCGGGCTACGTCTCGCTCGCCTCCGCCGCGATCATCGGCGTGCTGGCGAGCATCGCCTGCTACTATGCGGTGCTTCTGAAGAACCGGCTGGGCTGGGACGACGCGCTCGACGTTTGGGGCGTGCATGGCGTCGGCGGTTTCCTCGGGATTGTCCTTTTGGGCATATTCGCGTCGACCGCATGGAACGCGGCCGGCGCCGACGGCTTGCTGCTGGGCGGCGTCGCGTTCTTCGCCAAACAATGCGTCGCGGTCATTCTTTCCGCCGCCTGGGCGTTCCTCTTCACCTACGGCATGCTGTGGCTCATCGACCACATCACCGTGGCGCGAACCGACCCCAAAGCGCAAGAAAGCGGCCTCGACGAGGAGCTGCACGGCGAGGAAGCCTATCCGCAGGGAATATGACCGGCCGGCTTGCCTGTTTTGGAGGCCTTCGGCCGCTCGGCTCCGCCCTAGCCTGCACTGTCTGCGCCCCGGATCAGGGCTAGGTGAAATGAAACGGTTCAATTGACTTGCGGCGCGCTCGGGCTCCGTGCATAGAGATGCAGGAGCCCAGGAGTTCACGCTCAAGTGTCCCGAGAGAGCTCAGCGGGAAAGCGTGCGACGATCCGCGACGTTGCTCGGCGCGCCGGCGTTTCGGTCGGCACGGTCTCGCACGTGCTGAACGGCGGCGTTCCGGTTCGCGACAAGACGCGAACCGCCGTCGAGCGAGCGATCGCCGATCTCAACTTCACGCCTCATCTGGTTGCGCGCATGCTCATCGGCCGCCGGGGCCGGGCTGGCGTGGCGCGACGACCGGGCACGCCGCGACTGACGGCCGTAGGCTATGTCAGCACCGACTATACGGCGCGCGTTGGCACGCTGCCGCATCGCGAGGATCGGACCGCGGCCGAACGGATTGACAAGACGCTCGGCGGTCCGGCTGCGAACGTCGCGGTGACCGCCGCCGGCCTCGGCGAACCGTTCCCGGTCGCCGCCGATCTCCTCACTGTGTTGGGCGATGACCCCGACAGCGACTGGGCCGTCTCGGTGCTCGGCGCACGTGGGGTGGACACGGCGCCGCTCGCGCCGCGCAAAGGCCATCGGCTCGGACGCTGCATGATACTGGTTGAAGCGAACGGCGCCCGAACGATACTTTACGAAGCGGTCGAGTTTCCCGACGCGGCGGTGCTGCGGCGCCTCCGCGCGATGGGGACAGCCCATGGCCGGCATGCCATTCATTGGCAAGGCTCCCTGCTGTCGCCTCGATCGCCGGGCCCGGCGCTTGCCCGGGAGCTCGGCTACCTCGTC
>DATGLU010000140.1:0-8134 GCA_035294045.1 Roseiarcus sp.
TCCCCGCCTCTCGCGCCGCCTATTGGCAGGGGCGGGCCGCCGAGCAAGCCGGACAACCGGAGCAGGCGAAACTCTTCTATGAGCGAGCCGCGGCCTTCTCGTCCGCCTATTACGGCCAGCTCTCGGCCGAAAAGCTCGAGCGGCCGCTCGTCTTCCGCTCTTCCAGGCCGGCCAAGGCCGAACAGCGCGAGGAGGCGACCCGCGTCGTCGAGCTTCTCTACGACGCCAAGCTCAACGCCTTCGCGCGCGCTTTGGCGATCGACGCGGCGAAGACCTATACGAACGAACCCCAACTCGCCGCGCTCGCCCGCGTCGTCGCCCGCGTCGCCGACGCGCAGACCGCGGTCGAAATCGGCAAGCAGGCGATGGTGCGCGGCTTCTCGCTCGACGAGGCGGCCTTCCCGACCTATGGCGTGCCGCCCTTCTCGCCGCTGGTCGGCTCCGCCGATCTGCCGCTCGTCTATTCGGTGGCGCGCCAGGAAAGCGAATTCGCGACCGCCGCCGCTTCCGGCGCCGGCGCCAAAGGCGTGATGCAATTGCTGCCGCAGACCGCGCGCGATACGGCGCGGCGCGCCGGCATCGCCTTCGATCTCACCCGCCTGATCACCGATCCGAGCTTCAACGTGCAGCTCGGCGCGGCGTTTCTCGGCCAATTGCTCGCCGACGAAGGCGGCTCGATCGTCCTCGCTCTCGCCGCCTACAATGCCGGCGGCGGCCGCGTGCAGCAATGGATCCAGCGCTATGGCGATCCGCGCCAGCCGGGCGTCGACCCGGTCGATTGGGTCGAGCGGATTCCCTTCGACGAGACGCGCGACTATGTGCAGCGCGTGATGGAGAATTGGCGGGTGTACCGGGCGCGCTTCGGCGACGCCGCCGCTGCCTCCGCGCCGCCGCCGCGCAGCGCCGAGCTCCCTGCGGACGCGCATTTCGAGGTAAATTGAACGAAAATTGCGGCAGCTTCATTGAAGCCGCCGTAACCTTACTCGGAAATAGACCGTCCGCCTTTCGTTCCGCTTTTGAACTCCACCGCCCTCTGCTTCGTCATTGGTACGTCCTCTCCCTTCGGGAAGACGAGCAGTGGAGGGTGTCATGACCGTACTGCATGAGAAATTGTGGTCTTGCCGCCGGTCCTTTTGTGGCGCAAGCGCGATCGCCTTCGTGTGCCTCTGGGCGGGATCGGCGGCCGCTTTGGGAGTCGGGGTGGGCGTCGGCGGCCACGGCGCTGGCGCGGGCGCCGGAGCCTCGGCCGGCCCGAGCGGAGCCGGCGCGGGGGTTGGCGCGTCCGTCGGAGGATCGAGCGGCGCGGGCGCGGGCGTCGGCGCCTCGGTTGGCTCAAGCGGAGCCAACGCGGGCGTCGGCGCGTCCGCCGGAGGATCGAGCGGAGCCGGCGCGGGCGTCGGAGCCTCGGTCGGCGGATCGAGCGGCGTGGCGTCTAATGCCGGAGCCGGCGTCGGCGTTAGCGGAACCAACGGGGTCGGCGCAGGCGTTGGCGCTTCTGTTGGCGGCGCGAGCGGCGCCGATGCGGGAATTGGCGCGTCGGTTGGCTCGAACGACGCCGGCGCCGGGATCGGCGCTACGGTCGGCGGGGCCAACAGCGATGTCGGCGCGCCGCTCGGCGCGAATGTCAGCGCGACCGACAGTACGTCGTCGATGCAAGGGATGACCGCGATGGCGCCGGCTCAGCTCGGCGCGGACGCCAAGACGCGGATCGCGATCAAGCGCATGTGTCCTGCGATTCTCGCCGACCCGGGCGGCTATGACGACAAGCTCGTCGTTCTTTGCAGCCGCGCGTCGAGAATGTAGCCGAACTCGGCTTTCGCTTCGAAAGCTAAAGCCCACGCAATCCGGGAGGCCGCCGTTGAGGCGGCCTCTCTTATTTGCGGGCGGCGGTCGCGGCTTTTCGAGCGGGAGCCGCGCTCGCCGCGAAAGCCTGTCGCGGAGGAGGAGCCGGTTCGGCGTCGACGCATTCCACTCGGTTGCGGCCGAGCGCTTTCGCCCGATAGAGCGCCTCGTCGGCGCGGCGCATCAGCGCGGCGAAATCGGGCACGTCCCAGGCGGCCTCGGCGACGCCGGCGCTGGCGGTGACGCGGATGGCGGCGGCGTCGACCTCGACGGCATGGGCCGCGATCGCCTTGACGAGCCGCTCGGCGGCGGCTTGCGCCTGCTCCAGGCTGGTTTCGGGAAGCAGCACGGCGAATTCCTCGCCGCCGATCCGCGCGATCGTATCGGAATGGCGCCGGACTGAGCCGCAGACCAGCGCGATCGCCGCCAGGACCTTATCGCCGGCGGCGTGACCATGGGCGTCGTTGATCGCCTTGAACTTGTCGATGTCGAGCATGATCAGCGAGAGCGGCCTTTGGTACCTTTCATGGCGGACCCATTCGATCTCCGCCAATTCCACCAGATGGCGGCGGTTGGGAATGCCGGTCAGGGAGTCGATCCGCGCGATCGCCTCCAGTTCGGTCGTGTGCTGATCGGCCACGCTCCTCTCCTTGACCGCGAGCGGCAGCCAGCGCCACAGGAGAAGGCTCAGCACGACGCAGCCCGACACGATGTTGAGAAGCTTCGGGACGATGAGCAGCGCCGGCTGGCCGAGAATCTCGACGACGCTATGCGGGAAAATCCCGTATTGCCCGCCGAAATAGACGCCGAAATAGCCGCTCTCGACAAGATTCCTGAACGTGTCGATGCCGAGCACCGCCAAAAGCAGCCGCGTCGTCCCATAGGCGCGCGGATTTTTGACGAAGAAGTAGGCGACGGTCGCCAGCACAACCAGCCAGACGCCGAAGACGACCCAATAGATATAAGCCGCAGCCGCGCTCATCGGGAGCACCCTTCGCCTACTTCCGCATAAGCAATCTAGAAGCAGAATGGCCGCTCTCGCGCGAGATAAAAGTTATTCTTTGTTTAAACGGCGGAGCACCGGCGCAAGAGTACGGTCGAAAGATACAACGGAAAATTTTACAAGAATTGTCATATACCAAAAAATCCATATTCCCCTTTGTCTCCAGCCTATTCGTTAGACAATCGGCTTAATGCAAAATACACTACCCTTGAAGCTGCGGGGTAGGCGTTAAGCGTTGTCCTTAGAGCAAGCCGCGATGGCGGTTTGGGAGGATGAGTAAGCGTCGTGCGCCCTAGCGATGTGGACGGCGCATGCTCAGCGAAGCCATCGACGATCTTTCGATCTTTTCCTCCACGATCCCGGCGGGCCGAGAGCAGAAGCGGACGGCGCAGACCGTTCTCCTCGCCTGCATTCTTATCTTTCTCGCGGCGGCGCCCTTCGCCCGCCTCGCTTTGGTGCCGGTCTGGGCTTTCGTTCCGGCTTACGAGACGGTGATCGCGACCAACGATCTCATCACCGCCGTCCTGCTGTTCGGCCATTTCCGCCATGCCGGATCGCGCGACCACTACATTCTCGCTTGCGGCTTCCTGCTGACCGGCTTTCTCGCCATCGCCCACGAATTGTCGTTTCCGGGCGTGTTCGTCGCGACCGGGCTTTTCGGCGATCACGGCCAGACGACGCCGTGGCTTTATATGTTCTGGCACGCCAGCCTGCCGCTTTTCGTCATCGTCTACGCCGCGATGAAAGACGGCGCCGGCATGACGCCGCCTCAGCCGTGGCGGCCGCGCTACGCCATTCTGGTCGCCGTGGCCGCCGCCGCCGCGCTGACCGCCTTGGCGGTCGCCCTACCCGCCCTGCTGCCGGAGATCGCCCCCGCCAGCCGCGACGCGACGCTGATGACGATCGTCGTCTCCGACGTACTCGGGCTCGGACTGTTCGCGCTCGCCATCCTGTGGCTGCGCCGGCCCTATTTCGTGCTCGATCTCTGGATCATGGTGGTGATGTGCGCCTCGATCTGCGAGGTCGCGCTGTCGGCGGCGCTGAACGCCGGCCGCTTCGATCTCGGCTTCTATATCGGCTGCGCCTATGGGCTGTTCGCGTCGAGCGTCATGATCATGGCGCTGCCGCTCGAGAACGGCCGGCTCTATGAGCGGCTGAAAGAGGCGGCCGGCGAACTCGGACGCCTCGCCACAACCGACGCCTTGACCGGCGTCGCCAATCGCCGGGCTTTCGAGAAGGTTCTTGACGTCGAATGGCGGCGCGCCGCGCGGCGCCGGCTGCCGCTATCGCTGGCCTTGATCGACATCGATTTCTTCAAGAACTACAACGATTGCTACGGCCATCCGGCGGGCGACCAATGCCTCAAGGCGGTGGCGGCGGCGCTCTCCAACAATACGCGGCGCGCCGGCGAGATGACGGCGCGCTATGGCGGCGAAGAATTCGCCCTGCTCTTGCCGCATGCCGACCTGGCCGAGGCGCGCCGCCTCGCCGAACGCGTCTGCTACGCGGTCGCGGCGCTCAATATTCCCCATGCCCAATCCGCGGCCGGCCCCTGCGTCACGGTGAGCATCGGGGTGGCGGCGATGTCGACGGAGATTGCCGACGCGATTAGCGCCCGCGGCGCGTTTGGCCTTGCTTCGACGAAGCTCATCGAAGCGGCCGACAAGGCGCTCTATGCGGCCAAAGCGATGGGCCGCAACCGCGTCTGCGTCTTCGCCGCTTCGCCCGACGGGAGCGCCGAAGAGATCGCCGCGCTGCCGAAAGCGGCGGAGTGACCGCTTCGCTTTAACGCACGAACTCTTCTTCCGCGCGTCATGAGCTAGCGCCGGCTGCTTTGTAGCCGCGATCGCCGACCGCGGCTACAGCGGCGCCTGTCGCGGAAGACGCTCAAAAGGGTCGCTTGACAAATCCCATCGTCGGCCTAATCATTTGTATACAAACGAGACCGAGGGAGAGTCGATCTCGTGTATGCGCGGCCGACCGATCTCGAAGCAGCTCTGACTTTGCTCGCCGAGCCTGGCGCGCGGGTACTCGCCGGCGGCACCGATATATTCCCCGCAACCGGCGAAAGACCGCTCACCGGCCGCCATATCGACGTAACGGCGGTCAAAGATCTGCGCGCGCTCAGCGTCGCGCCAGACGCCGTCCGCTTCGGCGCCGCGCTCACCTGGTCGGACATCGCCAAAGCTCGCCTGCCGCACGCCTTTGACGCGCTGAAAGAGGCGGCGCGCGAAGTCGGCGGCGTGCAGATCCAAAATCGCGGCACGATCGCCGGCAATCTTTGCAACGCCTCGCCGGCGGCCGACGGCGTCCCGCCGCTTCTGATCCTCGACGCCGAAGTCGAGATCGCGTCGCGTCGCGGGGCGCGGCGCCTGCCGATCGCTGAATTCATCACGGGCAATCGCCGCACGGCCCTCGCGCCGGACGAGATCGTCACCGCGATCGTCGTCCCCGCGCCGGCCGCAACCATGCGCTCGACGTTCCTCAAGCTCGGCGCGCGGCGCTACCTCGTCATCTCGATCGTCATGGTCGCCGTCCTGCTCGATATCGAGAGCGACGTCGTGCGCGAGGCGCGCGTCGCCGTCGGCGCCTGCTCGGCGGCGGCCAAGCGCCTGGCCGCAATCGAGCGCCGCCTCGCCGGCGCGCCCGCCCGGCCCGGTCTTGGCGCGACGATCGCCGCAGACGACCTCGCCGCACTGGCGCCGATCGACGATCTGCGCGCCTGCGCCGATTACCGCCGCGACGCCGCTTTGACCCTGATCCGCCGCGCGATCGAGGAATGTCTCGCCGGCCGCGCCGGAGGCGTCGTCTGATGCTTGATCGCGCGCCGGGAATCTCGCTGATCCTTAACGGCGCTCCGGCGCGGCTCGGCGCGCCGCCGCTCGAACGGCTAAGCCTGGCGCTGCGCGAAGAATGCGGGCTGACCGGCGTCAAGGTCGGTTGCGACGCCGGCGATTGCGGCGCCTGTACCGTGCTGATCGACGGCGAGCCGGTCTGCGCCTGCCTCGTCGCGGTCGGCCAAGCCGAGGGGCGGACGATCGAGACAATCGAGAGCCTGGCCAAGGACGACGACATCGTTCGCCGCCTGAAAGCGGCCTTTCACGCGCATGGCGCCGCGCAATGCGGCGTCTGCACGCCGGGCATGCTGCTCGCCGCGACCGCCTTGCTGCGCCGGAATTCCGAGCCCGACGAGAGCGAAACGCAGGACGCGCTGGGCGGCGTGCTCTGCCGCTGCACGGGCTATCGCAAAATTATCGACGCGGTGCGGGCGGCGCATGATTTCGATGCGGAAGCGTCGGCGGAGCTCCCGCCGGAGCGCGCTGTCGGGCGCCGCCTCGCCCGTCTTGACGGCGCGCGCAAAATTTCCGGCGCGGAGATTTTCGGCGCGGACGAATGGCCGGCCGGCGCGCTGATCGCCCGCGCCGTCCGGTCGCCGCATCATCACGCGCGCTTCGCATTCGGCGATCTCGACGCGTTCAAAGCCGCGTATCCTGGAATCGTCGCGATCCTCACGGCGAAGGATGTGCCGGGGGAGAATTGCTATGGCGTGATCGCGCCGTTCGCCGATCAGCCGGCCTTGGCCGAGAGCGTCGCCCGCTTCCGCGGCGAGGCCGTCGCCCTGATCGTCGGCGAAGAGGCCGCGATGCGCGGGCTCGATCTTTCCGCCTTCCCGGTGACCTGGGAGCCGTGGCCGGCTTTGATGACGATCGACGAGGCGACCGCCGAGGGCGCCGCGCCGATCCATCAGGATCGGCCTGGCAATATCCTGACGCGCGGGCGCGTCGCCCGCGGCGACGTCGAGGCAGGGCTCGCCGCCGCCGCCATCGTCGTCGAGGGCGAGTTCGAGACCGGCTTCGTCGAGCACGCTTACATCGAGCCGGAGGCAGGCTTCGCCCGCCGCGTCGGCGACCGGATCGAAATCCAGGCCTGCACGCAAGCGCCCTATATGGATCGTAGCGACGTCGCCAGGATTCTCGGGATCGCGCCCGAGCAGGTGCGGATCGTACCGACCGCGGTCGGCGGCGGCTTCGGCGCGAAGCTCGACCTTTCGGTCCAGCCCTTCATCGCGCTCGCCGCCTGGCTGCTCGATCGCCCCGTGCGCATGGTCTATTCGCGCCATGAATCGATCATGACGACGACCAAGCGCCATCCGGCGCGCATTCGCGCCAAAGTCGGCGCGACCCGGGACGGGCGGCTCGTCGCCATGGACTTTTCCGCCGATTTCAACACCGGCGCTTACGCCTCGTGGGGGCCGACCGTCGCCAACCGCGTGCCGGTCCACGCCTCGGGTCCGTACCGCTTGCCGCATTATCGCGCGCTGACCCGCGCGATCCACACCCATTGCGTGCCGGCCGGCGCGTTTCGCGGCTTCGGCGTGCCGCAAAGCGCGATCGCGCAGGAGCAGCTCTATGACGAGCTGGCGCTCAAGCTCGGCATGGACCGGCTGGAATTCCGCATTCGCAACGCCTTGCAGGCGGGCGACGCGACCGTGACCGGCCAGGTGTTCAACGACGGCGTCGGCTTCAAAGCCTGTCTCGAGGCGCTGCGGCCGCGCTGGCGCGAAGCCTTGGCGGCCGCCCGCGCGTTCAACGAAAGCGCGGCGGGCCCGCTGCGGCGCGGCGTCGGCGCCGCCGGCATGTGGTACGGCTGCGGCAACACTTCCCTGCCCAATCCCTCGACCATGCGCCTCGGCCTCAAGCCCGACGGACGGTTCACGCTGTTCCAAGGCGCGGTCGATATCGGCCAAGGCTCGAACACCGTCATCCCGCAAATCTGCGCCGACGCGCTCGGCGCGCCTTTGTCGCTGTTCGATCTCGCCTCGGCCGATACCGACATCACGCCGGATGGCGGCAAGACTTCCGCCTCGCGCCAGACTTTCGTCTCGGGCAAGGCGGCCTTTCTCGCCGGCCAGGCGATGCGCCGCGAAATTCTGCGCCTCGCCAATGTCGGCGAGGAGGCGACGCTGCGCTTCGACGGCGCGGCGGTCGTCATTGCCGGCGCCGGCGGCGAGCGCCGGATCGACCTTCGTACTCTCGCGACCAACGCGTCCGGCTTCGTCGCCGAAGTTCAGGAGACATTCGATCCGCCGACCACGCCGCTTGACGAGAACGGCCAGGGCGAGCCTTACGCGATCTTCGGCTATGGCGCGCATCTCGCCGAAATCGAGGTCGATATCGAGCTCGGCCGCGTGAAAGTTCTCCGCCTGACCTGCGCGCATGACGTCGGCAAGGCGATCAATCCGACCCTGGTCGAGGGCCAGATCGAAGGTGGCGCGGCGCAAGGCCTCGG
>DATGLU010000141.1:0-4536 GCA_035294045.1 Roseiarcus sp.
CGCATGCACTCGCCGATCGAGCGGGTCGAATGGCCGACCTTCTGGCGCAAGTCCCAGAGCATATAGAGCATCGTCTCGACCAGCTTCTCGCTGCCCGGCGTCGGCTTGGTCGGCAACAGGAACAGAAGGTCGATGTCCGAGCCGGGCGCGAGCGCGCCGCGGCCATAGCCGCCGACCGCGGCGATCGCCATCGGCTGGTCGCCCTCGCCCGGCTCGTCGCCGCGGATTTCGCGCAAGGCCAGCGCATGGATCGCGGCGATGACGTCGTCCTGCAATTCGCTGAGCCGCTCGGCGCAGGCCATGCCTTTGCCGCCCGCTTCGAGCAGCCGGCGTGCTTCGTCGCGCCCCTCCTGCAGGGCGGCCGCGGCCAGCTTGAGGCCGGCCTGGCGGAAGGCCGCGCCGTCGCCGTTCGTCGGGCGTTCGAGCGCGGCGATGTCGGCGATCAGCCGCGCGCGCTCGCTGCGCCGCGGGACAGCGGCGGCGCGGCCGGCGCGCGCCGCGCGGGCCTTGACGGCAAGGGAGCTGTTCATCGCCGGAGCCTTAGCATGGACCGCGGCAAGGCGGGCTGAGCAAACTTGACTTGCGGTGGTTTTTCGTCAAGAAAAAGTCAGACTTTTATGCGGACGGCACGGGGCGATTCCGTTCCCCAGAGGCGGACGGCGAGTCGACGGTACTGAAAAGATGACGCCCTTTTGCTCTTGCCGAAGTCCCGCAACTATTGGAAGCTAGCATTCTAACACGGACCGGGGGCGCGGCGGACGACGCCTCCCGACGCAAGAGCCGGTTGGGGAGGACCGTTCTTTGCCAGTTCTCGAATTGAGTAATGTTTCGAAGCATTTCGGCGCGATTCATGCTTTGACCGGCGTCAATATGACGCTTGAGCCGGGCGAAGCTCTGGGCCTGATGGGCGATAACGGCGCCGGCAAGTCGACTCTGGTCAAGATCATCGCCGGCAACTTTCCGCCGACCGGCGGCGAAATCCGCATCGAGGGCGAGCCTGTCCAATTCGCCAAGCCGGTCGAGGCGCGCGAGAAAGGCGTCGAGATCGTCTACCAGGACCTCGCCCTTTGCAACAATCTGACCGCCGCCGCCAATGTCTTTCTCGGCCGCGAGATCAAGACCGGAATCGGCCCGATCCGCTGGCTCAATCACGCCGCCATGTTCAAGCAGGCCGGCGAGCTTTTCGCCGAGCTGAAATCGGAGACGCGGCCGCGCCATCTGGTGCGCCAGATGTCGGGCGGCCAGCGCCAGGCCGTGGCGATCGCCCGCACTCGCCTCTCCAATCCGAAAATCGTGCTGATGGACGAGCCGACCGCCGCGATCAGCGTTCGCCAGGTCGCCGAGGTGCTCGATCTGATCAAGCGCCTGCGCGATCACGGCATCGGCGTGGTTCTGATCAGCCACCGCATGCCGGACGTTTTCGCCGTCTGCGACCGCGTCATGGTGATGCGCCGCGGCCGCAAAGTCGCCGACAAGAAGATCAAGGATTCATCGCCCGAGGAAGTCACGGGTCTCATCACCGGGGCGATCCATGTCGCTTGAAACGCAAGCCCGCTCCGACAAGGCGTCGACCTTGGCCATCGCGGAGCCGATTCTCGATACGTCGGAAAAGACGCTCCTCGAGAAGGTTTTAGGCAACCAGGCCCTCTGGGTCACGCTGACCCTGATCATTCTCTGCATCGTCGGCAGCGTGTTCCAGGAGAACTACGCCAGCGAGGACAATTTCTATAACACGACGCGCAATTTCGCCTTTATCGGCATCATGGCGCTTGGCATGACGCCGGTGATCATTATCGGCGGCATCGACCTGTCGGTCGGCTCGGTCATGGGCATCGCGGCGATTGTCTGCGGCCTCGTCCTTTTGAAGCAGCCGATCGATTGGATGCCCGCCTGGTGGAACAACGCCCTCTGGGCCCATACCTGGTGGATGGCCGTCATCCTGAGCTTGGCGGCCGGCGCTCTGGTCGGATTGATCAACGGCGTGTTGATCGCCTATGTCGGCCTGCCGCCCTTTGTCGTCACGCTCGGCATGCTCTCGGCCGCCCGCTCGGTCGCCGTGATCCTTTCCGGCAACCGGATGCTTTACAGTTTCGTTCCGGAACAGGCCAAGGTGCTCAAAAGCATCGGCGGCGCCGACAATTTCGGCCTCGGCCTGCCGTACCAATTTCGGCTCTCCAATCCGTTTCTCATCCTCGTCGTCCTGACCTTCATCCTCGGGATCGTGCTGAAGATGGCGGGATGGGGCCGGCATATTTTCGCCATCGGCGGCAACGAGCAGGCGGCGAACCTGACCGGCGTGCCGGTCAAGCGCATCAAGGTGCAGGCTTATGTCCTATGCTCGATGTCGGCCGCCTTGGCCGGCATGCTCAGCATCGGGCTCTACGGCTCGGCCAACAACAGCCTCGGCCAGGGCTACGAGCTTCTCGCCATCGCTTCCGCGGTGATCGGCGGCGCCAATCTCATGGGCGGCGAAGGGACCGCGTTCGGCGCCTTTATCGGCGCTGCGTTGATTTTCGTGATCAGGAATTTGCTGCTGTTTCTGGGATTCGATTCGAATTGGCAGGGAATCTTCGTCGGCAGCTTCATCGTTCTCGCCGTCGTACTCGAAAAAGTGCGCGGCAAGAGACGCGAATGACCCGGCTGGGCGTCGCGAAACCGGGAGAAAGCTCAACAGTGGAGGGTGGAACATGTTGAAAAGTCTATTCACCGCAGCCGTCGCTGCCGGCGCGTTGCTCGTCTTGGCGAGCGGCGCCAGTGCGGCGGAGAAGAAATATACGTTCGCGCTGGTGCCGAAGAACACCAACAATCCGTTCTTCGATCAGGCGCTCGCCGGCTGCAAGAAGGCCGAGAAGGAGCTCGCCGGCAAGATCGAGTGCCTCTATATCGGCCCCGGCGAGCATGGCGGCGGCGATGAAGAGGCGCAGATCGTCGCCGACCTGATCACCAAGAAGGTCGACGGCATCGGCGTCTCGCCGGCCAATGCGGCGGCGATGGCCGCGGCGTTGCAAGGCGCCAAGGCGGCCAACATTCCGGTCCTGACCTGGGACTCGGATTTGCTCGACAAGGACAAGGGTTTGCGCGCCGCCTATATCGGCACGCACAACTATGACATCGGCGTCAACCTCGCCAAGATTGTCATGCAGATCAAGCCGAAGGGCGGCACGATCTGCATCCAGTCGGGCGGCGCGGCCGCGGCCAACCATAACGAGCGCATGCAGGGCATCCGCGACACGCTCGCCGGCAAGAAGAGCGCGGAAGCGCCTGGCGAGAAGCTGACCGGCCAGAACGGCTGGACGGAAGTCGCCGGCTGCCCGCTCTACACGAATGACGACTTCGCGGTCGCCAATCAGCAGATGGAGGACATCCTCAACAAATATCCGGACCTCGACGCCTTCGTGCCGACCGGCGGCTTCCCGCAATTCCTGCCGGACGCCTATACGAAGACGGCGGAAAAGGTGAAGGACAAGATCGCCTCCGGCAAGCTGGCGCTGGTCGTCGCCGACACGCTGCCGGTGCAGATCGAGCTGATGAAGAAGGGCCTCTCGGCCGGCCAGGTCGGCCAGCGTCCGTTCGAGATGGGCTACAAGGTGATGTACGCCCTGCTCGACATGAAGGAAGGCAAGCCGGCGCCGCATGACCCGACCTATACCGGTCTCGACGTGTGCACGCCGAAGACCGCCGACACCTGCATCGGCGGCGGCAAGTAAGCGCCATTCCGGTACGAATGTTAGAGGCGGGGCTTCGGCCCCGCCTTTTTCTATCGTATGAACCCCTGTCATTCCCGCGAAAGCGCTTTCGCGGGAATGACAACACGAACATGGAGCGTAACGTGGCGCATTCGATCGCGATCATC
The DNA here is from genome assembly GCA_035294045.1 of Roseiarcus sp. Classification (GTDB taxonomy): domain Bacteria; phylum Pseudomonadota; class Alphaproteobacteria; order Rhizobiales; family Beijerinckiaceae; genus Roseiarcus. The sequence continues at coordinate 3,854 of DATGLU010000141.1, forward strand.
GGAATCGGCAAGATCACGCAGGATCAGCATCTGCCGGTCATCGCCAAGAATCCGGCCTTCGGGCTCGCCGCCTTGGTGAGCCAGCGCGGCTTGCAGCAAGCGGGCGTTCCGACCTTTCGCACGCCGGCCGAGCTTTATGCGGCTTTGCCGGATGTCGAAACGGTCGCGATCTGCACGCCGCCGGCGGTGCGTCACGCCATTGCCCGCGAGGCGCTCGACGCCGGCAAGCATGTCCTGCTCGAAAAGCCGCCGACCCCGACCACGGCCGAGCTCGACGACCTCGTCGCGCACGCCGCGCAATGCAACCGCGTGCTCTTTGCGACCTGGCACTCGCAATACAACGCCGCCGTCGACGAGGCGCGCCGCCGCCTCAAAGGGCGCAAGCTGCGCTCGCTCCATATCGAATGGAAGGAGGATGTCAGGCGCTGGCATCCCGGCCAGGAATGGATTTGGGACGCCGGCAATTTCGGCGTCTTCGATCCCGGCATCAACGCGCTGTCGATCCTGACGAAGATCGCGCCGGCGCCGATTTTCGTCAAAAGCGCCGCCTTGTCGTACCCGGCCAATCGCGACACGCCGATCGCCGCCTCGCTCATCTTTTCCTGTCTCGCGGCGGCCGGTCCGTCGTCAACATTCACCGCCGAGTTCGACTGGCGCCAGCAAGGCGAGCAGAGCTGGAACAT
>DATGLU010000142.1:0-2277 GCA_035294045.1 Roseiarcus sp.
TTTCGACGGCGTCGTACCAAACCGGCGCCCACACGCCGTCGAAAGGCTTGCGGCCCGCCGGCCAAGCGAGCATCGCCTCGTCGAACGGCGCGCCAAGCGCCGCGCAAAGCGCCACGAGCGCGCCGCGCGGATCGGCGAGCACGTCATTGCCCTCGATAACCGGCGGCGCCCTGCCGAGCCGCTCGGCGGCGCGCTCGAACAAGTCGAGCTGGGCGGGCAGGCCGATTTCCTCGAGCGAGAACTCTTCGCGCTTTTGCGCGTAGGACGCGATGACGGCTTCCGGCGCGCGGATCAGAAAGGCGTTGGCGAAGCCGTCGATCCAGTCGCGATCGAAGCCTTCGACCATGTGATGGGTCATATGCTTTTGGTACCAGATCGGCTTGCCGCTGGGGACCGGACCGGTCAATTCCGCGATGACAGCGCGCCAATCGCTCGGTTGCGAGGCGATCACCGCCTCGCGCATCGGGTGATCGAGCCCGGTCGCGACGAGATAGGCGGCATAGAAAGGCTCGTCCGACGCGGCGCAATCGCGCCGATTGCCGAACGCGCGCATCATCGCGGTCGAGATGTTGCGCGGGCCAGACCACATCGCGATGCGCAGCGGCTCGTTCATCTAAGCCGCCCTGCCTTGCGCTTCCTCGGCCTCCAGCGCCTTGTAGAGCGCGCGCAGGCGCTGCGTCAGCGGACCGGAGGCGTCGTCCGCCAAGCGCGCCGAAGCGTCGCCGATCGGCCGGCCGTCGACCACGACGACCGGGGTCAAGCCGGCGAATGTGCCGGTGCAAAACGCCTCGTCCGCGCCATAGACGTCGAACAGCGAGAAGTCGCGTTCGTAGGCGGGAATGCCGCCGCGGCGCGCCGCGCGCAACAGCGCGTCGCGGGTGATGCCGCCGAGGCAATAACCGCCGGAAGAGGTCCAGACCTCGCCTTTGCGGACGATGAAGAAATGCGTCGAATTGCAGGTCGCGACGAAGCCGCGATCATCGAGCATCAAGCCCTCGTCGGCGCCCGCTTCCATCGCCTGGATGCAGGCGAGAACGCAATTGAGCTTGGAGTGGGAATTGAGCTTCTGGTCCTGCTCGGCCGGTCCGGTGCGGCGGACATGCACGGTGAACAGCTTCAGCCCACGCGCGCGCATCGCCGGTAGCGGCAGCTTCCATTCCGGGATGATGACGATCGTCGCCTTGCCGAGAGTCAGTCGCGGATCCTGATAGGGCGAGCGCTTCTTGCCGCGCGTCACCATCAGCCGGATATGGACGCCGTCCGTCATCGCGTTGGCGTCGATCGTCTCGAACAGGCGCGCGGTCAGCGCCTGGCGGGAAAGGCCGATATCGATGCGCAGCATTTTCGCGCCGTCCCACAGCCTGTCGAGATGCTTGTCGAGAAAAGCGATCTTGCCGTCGATCAGGCGCAGGCCTTCCCAGACGCCGTCGCCTAAAACGAAGCCGGAATCGAACACCGACACTTTCGCTTCGTCGCGCGGCGTCAGCACGCCGTCGACGCTGATCAGCACGCTGTCGTTGCGCGGATCGCCCACATAATCCTGCGAGCCGCCGATCGATTCCCCTTGTTCTTCCATCGTCCGTTTCCGTTCCGATCTCGGCCTTTGCGCCGAACATGAGCGCATCTACGAGTCCCGGCAAGGCTTACGCGCTGAAACAACCTTGGAGCTTTGTGCTTTCCATAAAAGATTGAGTCTTCGCAAGCGCGCTTCGGCTTGCCCTTCTCTCTCGGCTCGTGCAGGGAAAGCAGCGAGGCGCGCCGGTTTCAAGGGAATCATGCGGGCGAGGGATTACGCTTGGACGGTTGTCGGATTCTCAGCCGTCGCCTTTTCGCTGTGGCTGCTGGTCAAGGAATTGCGCGGCCTGTCGCTCGACCAGGTCGTGGCCGGCTTTTCGGCGATTCCCCTTCATCGCTGGCTGCTCGCCTTCTGCTCGACCATTGTCGCCTATGCGGCGCTCGCCTGGTATGACCGCATCGGCCTCGCCCATCTCGGGCACAAATTGCCCTGGGGCTTCATCTCGATCGTCTCCTTCACGACCTATGCGCTGTCGCACAATATCGGCGCCTCGATCCTGTCCGGCGCGGTCGTGCGCTACCGCGCCTATTCCACCAAGGGCCTGAATGCGCGGGAGGTCGGGCTCCTGGTCGCGTTCTGCTCGTTCACCTTCATCCTCGGCGAGTTGCTGCTCGGCGGCCTCATCCTGACCTTCGACCCCGAAATCGTCGACCGCTGGAGCCAATTCCCCCATTGGGCGGCGCGCCTCGCCGGCCTCGTCA
>DATGLU010000143.1:0-8346 GCA_035294045.1 Roseiarcus sp.
TCACGCTGATCGTCGGCGGCTCGTTCGGCGCCGGCAATTACGGCATGTGCGGAAGGGCCTACGGCCCGCGCTTCCTTTTCACCTGGCCGAACGCGAGGATCAGCGTGATGGGCGGCGAGCAAGCCGCGAGCGTGCTCGCGACGATCAGGCGCGACAATTTCGACGCCGAAGGCAAGACATGGTCGCAGGAAGAGGAGGAGGCCTTCAAAGCGCCGATCCGGGAAAAGTACGAAACCGAGGGCTCGCCCTATTTCGCGACGGCGCGGCTATGGGACGACGGGATCATCGCGCCGGCTGAGACGCGGCGCGTGCTGGCGCTTGCTTTCTCCGCGTGCCTCAACGCGCCGATCGAGGAGACCCGGTTCGGGGTGTTTAGGATGTAACCCGGAAGAGCCTTTGGAGCGCTCAGGCCAGCGCAAGCGCAAGCCCGGCGACCGCCGCCGCTATCCCCGCGGCCAGGCTCGCCCGCTCGCCGAGCGGCAGCGTCTTCTCGGCGAGCACGAACGCCGCCAGCGCCGCGACCCAGACGAGGTTCATCACGCCGAACACGAAGAGCAGCGCCATCAACGCCGCGCAGCAGCCGAGGCAATAGAGCCCGTGCGCCAGGCCGAGCCGCGCGGCGCCGGCGAGGCCTGGCCGCCACAGGCGCATGAGGAACTCGAAGGGCGAGCGGCAATTGCGCAGGCAGAGGCGTTTCAGCGGCGTGATCTGATAGAGACCGGCGGCGATGAGCAGCGCGCCGGCGATGCGTCTGTCGCCGAAGGCGAGGGTGGCGTCGGAGATTGCGCCCGACCGCGCGAGTCCCCATTGCGCCAGGGCCGCAAGCGCCGAAAATCCGGTCCATACGGCGAGGTACATGCCGGCGAAGAGCGCGGTCGGCGCGATCGGCGCGCCTTCGGCTCGCGCGCGACGCGCAACCTTTGCGTAGAGCAGGATCATCGGCGCGGCCGAGGGCAGCATCATCGCGACCATCATGATCAGCCACATCAAGAAGGCGCTGACGAGATAGGCGGCCGGCGCATCCATCTCCGGCATGTCGGGCATGTTCATGTCGGCCATCGAGCCGGCCATGGTCGCTTGCTCGCGCCAGAGCCATAGCCAAGCCAGCGCGGCGATCAGCGCGATCGAGCCGCCGATGATCCAACGGTCGCGCGTCAGCGCGCGCTCGATCACGCCTTCCATCGCTTCAGACGACGCCGTTCGTCGTCATATGCATCGAATAAAGATGCGCATGCGACCGTTCGAGCGCCAGTTTGATAGGCCCGTTCGCCTGGGTGCGGCCGCTCGCGAACTCGGCTTCGCGATATTCGAAGCCGTGCGGCAGCGCGACGCGGGCGCGATGCGGTTGGCCAGTCACGGGATTGCGAATGGGCTCGGCGCTCGTATCAATAATCCCAGGGATACGGACATGGCCGGTGCGGTTGTCGATATCGAGCTCAAGCTCGATCGGCGCATAGACCGGATCGTGAATTTTCGAGTAGGTCGACGCATAGACGTTGAAGACGTTGGCGCCGGGCGCGGTCTCCCGGCCGGTGAGAATGGCTTGCAAAGCTTCGCGCTGCGCTTTCGTCGCGTGATCGCTGATGACGAGGAAAGCCTCGCCATTGCCTTGATGGACCGCCTTTGGCCAGGCGAACATCCAGCACCAGGACAGGCCGCTCAGATCGACATCGCCGAAATGGCCTTTGTCGATTTTCCCGGCGGTCATGGCGCGGCAATCGCCATGCGTTGGCAAAGCGTTGAACTGGCAGGGACAACTGAAATCGCAATTGCAATTCGCTATGGCGGGACCTTGGATCGACCAGTCGACATAGGCCATGGAAGCCTCCCCTCGTTCAAGACGGCAAGAAGGCGAAGCCGCGTGGCGGCGAAGTCTCTCGACTATGCCCCCGAGGTCGAAACTTGACAATGTTGCGCTCTGCATCAGGCGCTTACCTCGCGCCTGAAGTTTTTTCCGGGGGCGCAGGCGTGCTAGTCTTCGCCGCAAGGCCGGCCGCGCGGCAAGGCGAGCTTGCCGCGCGGCCTGCCGATCTTGTCGCGCCAGCAGGAGGGAGCGATGGCGGCCCAAGCGCAATGGCGGCTTTCCGGCGACTATTTCGAAAATTGCAGTTGCAGCGTCGTATGTCCCTGCCTCGTATCGAACGCCGCGCCAATGACCGCGCGGCCAACCGAGGGCGTCTGCAACGTGCCGGTCGTCTTTCACATCGAGCGCGGCAGCTATGACGGCGTTTCGCTCGACGGCCTCAACGTCGCGCTCGCAATCCAAACGCCGGGGCCGATGGCGGAAGGCAATTGGTCGGTCGCCGCCTATATCGACGAGCGCGCCGACGACAAGCAGACCGAAGCTTTGGGCGCGATTTTCACCGGCGCGGCTGGCGGCCGATGGCGGCGTTTGCGCCGATGATCGGCAAGAATCTCGGCGTGAGGAAGGTCCCGATCACATTCCGGATCGACGGCAAGCGGCGCTCAGCCGAAATCCCCGGCGTGCTCACATTGTCCGTCGATCCGCTGCCGACCATTCATCCGAGCGGAGAGATGTGGGCGAATACCGGCCATCCGATCAGTCCCGAAAGGCTGGCTCTCGCCGTCGGCGCGTCCGGAAATACCTTTAGCGACCATGGCCTGCATTGGGACAATTCCGGCAAGAACGGCCATTATGCGCCGATCAACTGGTCGAATTAGCGCAGCGGCGCGCCGATAAGATAGGTCAGCATAGCGCTCGGAAATCGGCCGCAGCGACGGTGTGTCGCCGCGACACAGAAAGGCCTGTCGAGGCGCTTCGGTACATTGCTGGCTTTCCTGGCGCTTCATCCCGCCACGATCGGCTTCTCCCGGCGCAATTGCTCTTGCTCAATGGCCCTCGGCTTTGACGAGGGCCCGGGACGCGCTAGGTTTGGCGACCCCTGTTGGAGCCGCCCTTGTTCGATTCCGTCCTCATCGCCAATCGCGGCGAGATCGCCTGCCGCGTCATCCGCACGGCCAAGAGGCTCGGCGTCCGCACGATCGCGATTTATTCCGCGGCCGATCGCGGCGCGCCGTTCACGCGGCTTGCCGATGAGGCCCATGAGATCGGCCCGGCGCCGGCCCGCGAATCCTATCTGAACGGCGAGAAGATCGTCTCGCTGGCCAAACGGATCGGCGCCGCCTCGATCCATCCGGGCTATGGCTTTCTCTCCGAGAACGCCGAATTCGCGGAAGGCTGCGCGGCGGCGGGAATCGTCTTTATCGGCCCGCCGGCTTCGGCGATCCGCGCCATGGGCTTGAAGAGCGCCGCCAAGGCTTTGATGCAGAAAGCCGGCGTGCCGGTGACGCCCGGCTATCACGGCGACAATCAGAGCCCGAAATTCCTCAAAGAGAAGGCTTACGAGATCGGCTATCCGGTGCTGATCAAGGCGATCGCCGGCGGCGGCGGCAAGGGCATGCGCCGCGTCGACGCCCATGTCGATTTTGAAGCCGCGCTCGAAAGCGCGGCGCGCGAGGCGCAGAACGCGTTCGGCGATCCGCGGGTTCTTGTCGAAAAGTATGTCGCGCGGCCGCGTCATATCGAGATGCAGATTTTCGGCGACGCGCATGGCGAGGTCGTCCATCTTTTCGAGCGCGATTGCTCCTTGCAGCGCCGCCACCAGAAGGTGATCGAGGAGAGCCCGGCGCCGGGCTTGAGCGAAGAGGCCCGCGCCGCGATGGCGGCGGCGGCGGTCGCGGCGGGCCGCGCGGTCGGCTATGTCGGCGCCGGCACGGTCGAATTCATCGCCGATTCCTCGCGCGGCCTGCGGCCGGACGGCTTCTATTTCATGGAAATGAACACCAGGCTGCAAGTCGAGCATCCGGTGACCGAAGCGATCACCGGGCTCGATCTCGTCGAATGGCAATTCCGCGTCGCCGCCGGCGAGAGACTGCCGCTGTCGCAAAAGGACATCCGCCAGGCCGGCGCGGCGGTCGAGGCGCGGCTTTATGCGGAAGATCCCGAGCATGGCTTCCTGCCGTCCTCAGGCAAAATCTATGCCTTGCGCTTGCCGGCGGGGCAGGGCATCCGCGTCGATTCCGGGGTCGAGGAGGGCGGCGAGGTCACGCCGTTCTACGATCCAATGATCGCCAAGATCATCGCCCATGGCGCGAGCCGCGACGAGGCGCTCGACCGGCTATCCAAGGCGCTCGGCGAAACCCTGGTCGCCGGCCCGCGCGTCAACGCCGCCTTTCTGAAGGCGCTGTGCGACGCCAAGGAATTTCGCGCCGGCGCTTTCGACACCGGCTTCATCGACGCCAATCTCGAACGGCTCGGCGCCGCGCGGCGGCTGCTCGACGCCGGCGCGACGTTGGCGGGGCTCGAGCGCCTGTTGGCGCGCCGCGTCGCGCGCCTCGCCGCGACTGACTCGCCGAGCGATCCGTGGTCGGTCGCCGATTCATTCGAACTGACCGGCAAGCGCGTCATCGGCGTCGATGCGCTGGTCGACGGTAAGCTTGTCCGTTTCGTCGAGACGATCGCCAACGGGACCAGCCGGCTCGCTTTGCCGGGCGGCGCGCCGCCGCCCGACGAGCCGTCGCCGCCGACAATCGTCGAGGCGGAGGGACGCGTCTTCGCAATGCGCGACGGACGGCAGATCGAAATCAGGCTCGTCGATCCGCTCGCGTTCGAGGCCGAAGCTGCGGCGGAAGAATCGGGCGCAATCGAAGCGCCGATGCATGGCCGGCTGCTGGCGCTGTTCGTCAAGGATGGCGACGTCGTCGAGAAAGGCGCGCGGCTGGCCATTGTCGAGGCGATGAAGATGGAGCATGCGCTCAACGCGCCGCGCGCCGGCCGCGTCGCCGGCCTCGCGCACGCGGCCGGCGCGCAAGTCGAGCAGGGCGCGCGATTGATGACGATCGAGGAGCTATAGATGTCGAGATTGAGAATGCGCGCCGCTTTGGGCTTGCTGGCCGGGGCCGCCGTGCTGGCGGCGGGCGCGATCGGCGTGGCCGACGACGCGCCGCACGCTTTTTGGGGCAGGCCCTCGGTCAATGGCGGCAAATGCTGCAACTCGCTCGCCGAAGTGCGCGAGAATATCGACCGCATCAATCGCGATCTCGTCCGCCTCATGGCGGAGCGCCAGAAATATGTCGCCGAGGCGGGGCGTTTCAAAGCCAATCCCGCCGCCGTCAGCGCGCCGGCGCGCGTCGAGCAAATCATCCAGAACGTCAAGGCCCTAGCGCGCCAAGAGGGCCTCTCCGAAGAGGTCGCCGAAAAGACGTTCCGGGCGATGATTTCAGGCTTCGAGGATTACGAGCGCGAGGTCTGGACCAAGAAGAATGCGGCAGGCGGCGCGCCGGCCAAGACGCCGTGACTTTTCGCCATCCACAGCGCGGCGCTTGGCCGCCCTTCTAGAGGCGGCCGGCCGGCGCCATAATCGCCCCTCATGACCCTGCATCTGATCAAGCTCTGCGTCGGCGCCGATTCCGTCGAGGACCTGCAATCCTGGGTCGACGAGCGCATGGCGCTCAAGAAGAAGCGCGGCGAGAAAGTCGAGCACAAGCACATCACCCGCATGGTCCCGAAACGCGTCGACGCGCTGCTCGACGGCGGCTCGCTCTATTGGGTGATCAAGGGCCAGATCGCGGCGCGGCAGGTCTTGACCGCCATCCGCCCGTTCATCGACGGCGACGGGATCGGCCGCTGCGAGCTTGTTCTGGAGCCTGTGGCGCGGCCGGTCCTGCCGCGGCCCTGCCGGCCTTTCCAGGGCTGGCGCTATTTCGACGCCAAGGACGCGCCGCCCGATCTCACGCCGCGGCTCGGCGACGTCGCCCACATGCCCGAGACGATGCGGCGCGAACTGAGCGAGCTCGGGCTTATCTGACCGAGCGCTCCCGCCGGGACGCATCGCTGCGGGTGGCCTTTTCCCGCTCCGCGGCTATTCTCATCGTCTTAAACGTCCCCGCCGCGGTTCCGACGCCATGACCGACCTGCCGCCTTTCCCGGCCTCCGTCATGGCGGGCCTGCGCAACAGCGAGGAGCGGCTGCGCCTCGCCTTGACCGCCGCGGCGATGGGAACTTTCGTTTGGCGGATCGGCGAAGACCGCAGCGAGCTCGATGCGCAAATGCTGGCGCTGCTCGGGCGGCCGGCGAGCGACGCGATCGTCGCCAACGCCCCCTTGGCGGCGCTGATCCATCCGGCAGATCGCCAGCGCTTCGCCGACGCGGTGGCGCGCGCCCTTGCCGCCGGTCCCGGCGGCGAGGTGCGCGAGGATGTCCGCATCCAACTGGCGGGCGGCGCGACGCGGTGGCTTGCCGTCACCGCGCAAATCTATTTCGAAGGCGAGCCGCGCCGGGCGGCGCGCATGGTCGGGGCGGCGGCCGATATTACCGAGCGCAAGAAAGCGGAAGCGGTGCTGCGCGAAAGCGAAGAGCGGGCGCGTGTCGCGCTCGAAGCCGGCCGCATGGGCACTTGGCGCTACGATCTCGCCAGCGGCGCGCAGCAATGGGATTTGCGGCAATACGCGCTGCTCGGGCTCGATCCCGGCGTCAAGCCGGACCGCGCCGTCTTTTTGTCCCTCGTCCATCCAGACGATCTCGAACTCGTCGCCTTCGACGCCGCCGGCCTGCCGCCGCCCGGCTCGTTCCTCGACAGCGAATTCCGCATCGTTCGGGCGGACGGCGAAACGCGTTGGATCGCGGCGCATGCGCTGGCGCGCTATGACGAGGACGGCAAGCCGGTCGAAATGATCGGCGTCAATCTCGACGTGACCGAAACCAAGCGCGCGGTCGAAGCCTTGCGCGACAGCGAGGAGCGGCTGCATGTGCTGGTCGGCGAGCTGCAGCATCGCACCCGCAACTTGATCGGCGTGATCCGCGCCATCGCCGACCGTACTTTGCGGTCGAGCGGCGCCCTCGAAGACTTCAAGGCCAAGTTCCAGGAGCGCCTGGCGGCGCTCGGCCGCGTCCAGGGGCTGCTCTCGCGTATCAAGGACAATGAGCGGGTCACGTTCGACGAACTGCTGGCGAGCGAACTGGCGGCGCAAACCGGCAGCGGCGGCGATCGCGGCCGCATCGTCCTTGACGGGCCGAAGGGCGTGCGCCTGCGCACCGGCACGGTGCAGACTTTCGCCATGGCTTTGCATGAGCTGACGACCAACGCCGTCAAATACGGCGCCTTCAAGCAGCCGCATGGCCGGCTTAGAGTGAGCTGGCGCTGCGAATTGGGCGAAAGGGGCAAGCCATGGCTTCACGTCGACTGGAAGGAAAGCGGCGTCGCCATGCCGGCCGAGCGGGCGCAGGGCGGCGGCCAAGGGCGCGAGCTGATCGAGCAGGCGCTGCCCTATCAGTTCGGCGCGCGCACTTGTTTCGCCCTCGAAGAAGACGGCGTCCATTGCACGATCGCGCTGCCTATATCGGAAAGTCGGGCCGAGGGGGCGGGACATGAGTGAAGCGGCCTTGCGCGATCGCCGTATCCTGCTCGTCGAGGACGAGTTTCTGCTGGCGCAAAATCTGAGCGACGAATTCCAGGCGATCGGCGCGTCGGTTCTCGGTCCGGCGGCGTCGCTGGAGCGCGCCTTGGCTCTCATCGAGCAGGAGCGGGCGATCGATGTCGCCGTGCTCGACCTCAATCTCGGCGGCGTCATGGCCTATCCGGTCGCCGACGCGCTGCTCGCCCGGCACATCCCTTTCGTCTTCACCACCGGTTATGAGGACGCCTCGATCCGTCCCCGCTATCCGGCGGCCCGGACCTGCGAAAAGCCGTTCGCTTTCAGCGCGCTGGCCAAAGCGCTCGCCGACGCTCTGGCGGCCTGACGGCCGGGGCGACGCATCGCTGGACGCCGGCCGGCGCTCGCGCCATTGTCGCGGCTCCATCGGAGCTCGTCATGCCGCTCGACGCCGCAATCGCCGCCGAACTCGCCGCCATCTCGACGGCGACCTTGACCACTGTCCTGTTGAAGAGGGGCTTGCGGCGCGTCGCGATGCGCGGGCCGAAGCCTTTCGGCGCGGCTTCCGGGCGCCGCGTCGCCGGCCGCGCCTTCACCATGCGCTTTGCGCCGGCGCGCGAGGATTTAGCGACGCCTGAATCTTGGGCTTCGCCGCGCTCGACCCGGGCGGCGATCGAAGCGATGGAGCCCGGCGACATCGCCGTGGTCGACGCCATGGGGGTGACCACCGCCGGCATATTCGGCGACATTCTCTGCGCGCGGATGAAGAAGCGCGGCCTTGCCGGCCTCGTCACCGACGGCGCGGTGCGCGACGGCTCGGGCGTCGCGGCGACCGGCCTGCCGGTCTGGTGCGCCGGGATCGCCGCGCCGCCTTCGGTGGCGGAGCTGACCTTCGTCGGCTGGGGCGAGCCGATCGGCTGCGGCGGCGTCGCGGTGATGCCCGGCGACGTCGTG
>DATGLU010000144.1:0-11473 GCA_035294045.1 Roseiarcus sp.
CGATCACCGTGAAGCCGGCTTCGCGGAGATAATGCGAAATCCCCAACCGAATCAGCACGTCCCCTTCGACAACGAGTATTCTTTCATTCGCCATTTGATGCCCTGGCCGAGACGCGCCAGGCCGCCCTCATCGCGCTTCAACGCGTGACGAAAGATTATGTTCCGATAAGGCGTCATTGCGAGCGAAGCGAAGCAATCCAGGAAGCGCCGTGGTTCCTGGATTGCTTCGTCGCTGCGCTCCTCGCAATGACGGACGCTGAGGCGAGCGGGATCGAAAGGCGCGCTATGACGGCGTGGAAACGTCGGCCGACATGGTCATGCAGCGGATCGTAGGTACTTAAGGCCCGTACGTCCCTTTCCTCTCGTCCCGCAGCGCCTTCTTCTGCACCTTCCCCATCGTATTGCGCGGCAGCTCATCGGCGAAGAACACCCGCTTTGGCAGCTTGTATTTCGCCAACCGCCCCTCCAGCGCGCTCAATATCCCCTCTTCGGTCAGCGCCGCGCCTTTCTTCGGCACGACCACCGCCGTCACGCCCTCGCCGAAATCGGGATGCGGCAAGCCGATCACTGCGCTCTCGACGACGCCAGGCAGCGCGTCGATCTCGACCTCGATCTCCTTCGGATAGACGTTGAAGCCGCCGGAAATGATCAGGTCCTTGGCGCGGCCGACGATATGGACATAGCCGCGCTCGTCGATTGTGCCGAGATCGCCGGTGATGAAGAAGCCGTCGGGCCGGAATTCCTCCGCCGTCTTTTCCGGCATCAGCCAATAGCCTTTGAAAACGTTCGGCCCTTTGACTTCGATGACGCCGATCTCGCCCTGCCGGAGAATCCGCCCAGTCTCCGGCTCGGCGACGCGCAAGGAGACGCCCGGCAATGGAAAGCCAACCGTGCCGGCGACGCGATCCCCGTCATACGGATTGGACGTGATCATGTTCGTCTCGGTCATGCCGTAGCGCTCGAGGATCGCGTGGCCGGTCCTGGCGCGCCAGGCCTCGTGCGTATCGGCGAGCAGCGGCGCCGAGCCGGAGACGAAGAGGCGCATATGCCGGGTCGCTTCGCGCGTCACCCCCTCATGCGCCAGAAGCCGCGTATAGAAAGTCGGCACGCCCATCAGGCTGGTGGCGCGCGGGAAGGCCGCGACAATCGCGTCGGCGTCGAAGCGCGGCTGATAGATCATCGTCGCGCCAGCGATAAGCGCGGTATTGGTCGCGACGAAAAGCCCGTGCGTGTGGAAGACCGGCAGCGCATGGATCAGCACGTCGTCGCCGGTGAAGCGCCAAGTATCGACGAGGACAAGCGCGTTGGAGGACAGATTGTCGTGCGTCAGCATCGCGCCTTTCGAGCGGCCGGTCGTGCCCGACGTGTAAAGGATGGCGGCGAGATCGTCGCCCGCGCGCGGGACAGTGGCGAAATCGCTCGGCGCTTGCGCGATCTTTTCGGCGAAGGTCCCGTCGCGGCTGACGCCCAGGCTCTCGACGCGGGCGAGGCCGGATTTTTCCGCGAGCGCCCGAACCTGATCGAGCATGGCCGGCCGGCAGACGACCAAAGCCGGCTTGGCGTCGGTGAGAAAATAGTCGAGCTCGGCCAGCGTATAGGCGGTGTTCAACGGCAGCAGCGCCGCGCCGGCGCGGAAGCAGGCGAGCGCGAGAACGATCATGTCCGGCGACTTGTCGATCTGCACGGCGACGCGGTCGCCCGGCTGGACGCCGAGCGCGATGAGCGCATTGGCCGTCTGGCCGACCCGGTCGTACAATTCTCCATAGGTGAGCGAGAGCCCGTCGGCGCAATCCATCGCGATCTTGTCGAGGCGCGGCGCGCGGGAGCGGATGAGGTCGTAAACGTTGGCGGACATGAAGCGGCTCGGTAATTTTGCTGCGGCTTAGGGGACCCCTCTCCCCGCCTTAGAGAGGTACGGAGAGGGGCTGGGCGCCTAGCCCCGATCTCTGAGTTCCGGCCCCCATGCCCCTCTCCTTACCTCTCCCCGTTCCGCGACGCTGCACGGGGAGAGGGGGCTTCGCGCCGCGCCTCTTTCTCGATCAGCATGACAGGGTCAACCCTTAACGCCTCCACGCCGGCTCCAGCGCAGCCTCTCATCCGGCCGCTTCGCGGCCGCCTTCTCCCCGCTTCGCGGGGAGAAGGGAAGTCTGCGCCCGAGCCAGGCGCCGAATCGCCGGCGCGGCGACCACTTCGCCTTTATTGGCGTAGGCTTCGTGATTCTCCTCGATATGGTCGAGATCATAAAGGTAGTTCACCATCAGGCCATAGGATTGCTGGAGGCCGGCTTCGGAGAGATCGCCGAGCATGTTGATGCGCTCAAGCCGCGCGCCATTGCCGAGATGGAAGCGCGCGACCGGGTCGATGACGCGGCCATTGGCGCTGCGCGCATGAATGAAGTAGCTCGCGGCGAGCTGCGGCAGGCTGCGATGGAGCGCCTCGACCGCGGCCGCCTTGCTCGGCCAATTGGCGTGATCGAGCAAAGCAAGCGCACGCCGCGCCTCGCCGCCGAGAAAGCGCGATTCCTCGTTGGTCCGCTCCGCGCGCAGCCAGCGGGCGAAGCCCGGAACCGGCGACAGGGTGACGAATGTCTGCAAGCGGGGCAATTCGCGCTTCAGCTCCTCGACCACCTGCTTGATCAGGAAGTTGCCGAAGCTGACGCGCGATAGGCCCTTCTGCGCATTGGAGATGGAATAGAAGACGGCCGTCGTTGCGAGTTGCGGCAGCAATTGCACGCGGTCGGCGGCGAGCAAAGGCGCGATCGCGCCCGTGATGGAATCGGTCAGCGCGACTTCGACGAAGATCAGCGGCTCGTCGCCCAGCGCCGGATGAAAGAAGGCGTAGAGGCGGCGGTCCGGCGGTTCGAGCCTGCGGCGCAACTCGTCGAAACCGTCGATCGCATGCACCGCCTCGTTGCGGATGATCTTCTCCAAAATGTTCGCCGGCGTCGTCCAATCGATCCGCCTCAGCACCAAGAACCCCCGATTGAACCACGAGCCGAAGAGATGAAGGAAATCCTCGTCCAGGGCGGCGAGCGCCGGCTCGCTCGCCTTGGCGGCGAGAATGTCCTCGCGCATGCGGACCAGCGCCAGCGTTCCCCCCGGCGCGTGATTGAGACGGCGGATCCATTCCTGCCTTTTCGGCTCGGCCGCCCTGAGCAGGCGCGCGGCTTGCGCTTCGTCCGGCTGGCCGAGAAACGCGCGCGCCTCGCGGCCTAAGGCATCGAGGTCAGCTCCGAAGCTTTTCGCCGCCTTCGCCAGAAATTGGCGGCGCTGCTCAGGGCCGAGCGCCGCATAGCCGGCGAGCACCGCGCCGGCGAGCGCGACGCCCGAAGCTTCGCCGCGGCCGGTCAAGAGTTTTTCGGAAAGATTGAGCAAGGCGTCGAGGCCGAGCGGCTCGGCGCGGCGGAAGCCGACCCAGGCGCGGCGGCCGCGCTCCGCGACGGTCTGCAACAGCCCGGAAATATAGGTGCGATTGGCGGCAGGTTCGCTCACACGGAAATATCCCATCCAGACTGCGCCCCTTTCGCGCGCCAGCATAGAGGGCGCCGCCCGCGCCGGCAAAGGCGCAGAAATTCCCTTCTCCCCGCAAGGCGGGGAGAAGGTGGCGCGAAGCGCCGGATGAGGGCTGCGCCGAGCCTGCTCTAATAGAACTCCCTCTTGTGACGATGGTACGTAGGGACGCGGTTTCGCAAAATTGCAGGCGCCGCGCCGCCCCTTGTATGGGATGTGTCAACAGAGATCGTCATGGGTTGCGGTTGGATAGTTTCTTAGTTCGACCGGCGAGGGTTTCCTTGTCCCGACCATAATTTTAGCAAGGCGTCGGGAGCGGCCGCGGTCAAGACCGGCCGAAGGCCGCCGCCGGAGGCGGCGCGAAGCGGTCTTGAGGGCGGCCGCTCCCGACGCCAGACTGGAGATTGGCGGGTTCGACGATTCGAGCGGAGCCTCGCGGAGCGCGCGCGAGGATGATCGCGCCGCAGCCTTGTATTCGGCGGTCGCTTGCAGGACCGGACCATGATGCGGCCATGCGCATCGGCGGCGAGGCTCCGAGAAGGCAAGCCCATTCTCATCCGCGGCGTGAAAGCCATGGGGCGTGGCGCGGGACTTGCCGTCTCGGATCGTGAACGGCATGTGATCTACCTCACAGCCGAAGCTCTTGCGGGGCGGGGCGAAGCGGCATGGGCTTGATCCTCACGCCGCCCGAAGCGCGACGCCCTCGGGCAGGACGCCGAGCTCGACATAGCGCCAGAGCGCGATCAGCAGCTTGCGCGCCAGCGCGATGATCAACGTCTTGCGCAGGGTCTTGGCCGCCGCCGCGCGGGCGAAGAACCACTGGGCGAGCGCGCTTTGCTTCTGCAGCCGGGTGAACCGCCAGGCGAGCTGGATCATGCATTTGCGCACCCGCAAATTGCCCGCCCGGGCCAGCCCCTTCTCGCGCCGCCTCTTGCCGCTCTCGTCGGGCGCGCCGCTCAAGCCGGCGTAACGGGCCACCGCCCGACGGTCGCGCAAGCGGCGCGCGAAAATCTCGTGCGTCAGGGTCTGCGCCGTCTCGACGGCGAGCCCGACGATGCGGATCAAAAGATAGAGCATCGCCGCTTCTCGCCGGCTCCGTTCGCCGCGCGCCGCCGCCGCCTTGGCCGCCGCGACTTCCGCCGCCCGTTGCGCCTCGATCGTCCGGATCTGGCCCTGCGTCAGGCGAAGCCGCTCCAGCTCGCGCTTGAGCAAGCAAAGCGTGTTCGCCGGCAACGGCCCGCCCTCCGGCAAGCGCAGCGCCGCCAGCCTCGCTTCGGCGTTGCGCAGCAACGGTTTGAAGCTGCGCAGGCCAAACCGGATCAGGACGCTCTTGATCCGATTGACAATCCGCGTGCGCTCCTTCACCAGCGTTTCGCGCTCGCGGCCGGGCAGCCGCGCGTCCTCTTCCTCAAGCGAGGGCAGCGCCGCCATCTGGCAATGTTTGGGCTCGCCGCGCAGCCAGCCGAGAAACGCCCGCATCAAATGCTGCGTATCAAGCCGGTCGGTCTTGGCCCGCCGATGCTCGCGCGAGACCGCGACGCTCGTCGGATGGATGACATGGGCCTCGACCCCTTCCCGGCGCAGAAGGCGGGCCAGCCAGAAGCCGTCGCGGCCGGCCTCGAAGGCGACCGCAATGCGCCGGATCGCGCCGCCGGCCTTGACCGCCTCCTCGCGCCAACGCCGCAGAACGCGCAACAAAGCCGCCGGCTCCGGCTCGATCTTCTTCAACGGCTGACGCCGCACCCCGGGGACAAGCCCCGCGACAAGCCAGGCGTTCAATCCCATCTCGATCACCGCAATCAACGTGCTATCCTGGTCGAGGGCGACGAGGCTAAGGCTCAGGTCATCTACTTGCGCCATGACAGGGCTCCATCGAGTTTTGCAACGCCAATGGTAGCCGCCTCGTCGCTCCGCCCATAGCATCTCATCCGGCCGTGCTGCGCACGGCCACCTTCTCCCCTCCTTGAGAAGGGGAGAAGGGATTCGCCATTGAGGCCGCCGCGCGGCAATGCTACGCAGCCGCGCGGGAGGGCCACGCGAAGATGAGTCCGTTCAACCTCGTTCAGCTCGCCGCCGCGACGGGCATTTTTCTCCTTGCGGCGAGCAGCGCCAAAGGCTGGGCGCTGTCGCCGAGTCTCGCCCGGGCCGTGATCACCCTCGCGCTCTATTCGGCCGGCAATCTTTTGATGATGCGATTGGTCCGCTCGCTCGGCATGGCGACCGCCTTCAGCCTGTCCGCGGTGATTCAGCTCATCGCCATCAACCTGGTCGCGATTTTCGCCTTTGGCGAGAAGCTCGGCTGGGCGCAGAGCGCCGGCGTCGCGCTCGGCGTCGTCGCAGTTGCGCTGATCACGCTCGGTCCTTCCCTGACGCCGCCGTGACTCTCGCCCCGAGCGCCAATTCGTCGAAGCCATAGCATTGCGGGCAAGCGATGGCCGCGGCGGCCGGAAAGACGAAGGCCGTGGAGAGCGCCGTCAAGGCCGCGGCGCCGCAAAACGCGACCGCCGCCGTGCGGGCTGCGTTCCATAAACGTCCTTGCGCCAATTGGCGCCCGTTGGTCGGCATATCCGCTTCTCATTCCAATGCAATCAACGCCGCCGCATCGCAAGCGACAGAGCGGTCTCGGCCCGACGGCGGGCGAGCAGGTAGAAGGCGGCGGCGTGCGTGATCGTCAACAAGGGTACATAAACGATCACGATCGCATACCCGAAGCCCAGCTCCCCGGCCAAGGCCGGCAGGCCGAGCTGGACGCCATGGTAATAGTCGATGAGGACGTCGCCCGTCCCCACGGCATTGAAGGCGGCCACCAACAGCCAGAAGAGCGGACGGGCCCTCGTCGCCGCAAGCGCCAGCATCGCGAGCAGCCCGGTCGCGAAATCGCCATACGCCGCGAAAGCGGCGAAGTCCCCCGGCAGATCGGCGCCGACGACGCCCGGCAGGATGAAGACCAGCCCGAAAAACCGGAAGCTGTGCAGCGTCGCAATGGCGCGTTGCGCTTCGACCGCGTCCATCGCCCTGAGCTTCGGCCAGAGATACGCGCGGAAGCAAAGTAGCCACGGAACGTAGCCGAGAACGAGGTGGATGTTGAAGATCGTCGCGGGCGACATTTGGGACTCCCGTCAGCGCGGTTTCGGCGCTTCGGCTGGGCGGCGCCGGCGTAACTGACGCAGCGACAGCGCATGCAGCAGGATTGAGCTGGGCACGACGAAAGCAGGGGTCAACACGCCTGGATAAGTCCCGACGCCGATGCTCGGCGCGTTTGGGACGATCAACTGCAACGGGCCAGGCGAAGTGACCATTCCCATGGCGATCGCGACGGCGAAGTCGGCGAGGCCGAAAATATTCCAGATCATCGCCGCCCTTCGGCCCCGAGCCGCGCCGGTCGCCACGGCGACCGCCGCCGGCGCGGCGAACAGGCCGGTCAGGACATCGCCTATGCCCGCCGGCAACGCGAACGCGGCCGGCAGCGCGCCGTGCAGCCAGGCGGCGAGAGCCCAGCCGCCGAATACGCGGTAAACCTGGAGTGCGACGAGCCAACTCGCCGGCGTCGCATCGAGCGCTTGTCCCACCCGTTTCGAGGCCAGCAAGAGCGGCGCGCCAACGATCACCGGCAGGAAGATCGCCAGCGGCAATATCGGCAATGGCGAGGCGTCGGTGAGGAAGGCGCCATTGATCGCCGCGCTCCAGGCGATAGCGAACCAAAGCGCATAGGGGATCATGACGGCGAGCCATGTCGTGCGGCGTTGCTTTGCCGTCAGCCCGGCCTTTTCGAGGCCGAGCCATAAGCCGACCGCGATAAGTCCATGGGCGATCAACTGATGCGCCGTGGTCTGAAAACCGCTGGCCGGGATGATCGGCCGCCAGTAGATCAGCAGCATCCAGGCCAGGGTGAGCGGCGCGATCCAAAGCAGGCTGCGCCAGCCGGCGCGCGGCGGAACGAGCTCGGCGGGCGCGGCGGCGGTCATTTGCGGTCCTCCCGGCGATCATTCAAATTAGAGAGCCTCGAACACGGCGCTCACGACGCCGAGTCGCCGTTCCAAGAGACTGCGTCCCAAATTGGCGGCGAGTTGCGCGAAATCCGGGCCCATTACGACGCCGAGATTCGGCGAAGGCGGCGGCCCTGACGCGCGGCGCTGGGCGAACCAGGCCTTGGCCGCCTCGGTGTCGTCCCGCCAAACCAGCGTGCGGAATCCCGCCGGCTCGATCGCTTCGCGTGTCGCCTCGGCCGTCAGGAGGAAGCTCGTCGCCGGCGTCCGCGCCCAGGGCAGGGGATAGTTCGGCTCGCCGGCGTTCGATACGATGTCATAGGTCGCGAATCTGCCGCCCCGCTTCAAGACGCGCCGCATCTCGCGGTAGAGGCGAGGCCTGTCAGGAATGTTCATCGCGACGTGCTGCAACAAGACCGCGTCGAAACGACCCTCGTCAAACCGGAGGTTCAGCACGTCGCCGGTCTCGAAAGTCGCTTGGTCGGCCTGCCCGGTTCGCATGGTCAGGTATTGCGCCGCGTCGACAAAAGCTTCGCTGAGGTCGACGCCGGTCACGCTGCAGCCATAGGTCGCGGCGAGAAAGCGCGCCGGCCCGCCGACGCCCGAGCCGGCGTCGAGAACCGACATGTCGCCCGTAACGCCAGCCAATTCAGCGAGCTCGGCTGTCGCCGCGAGGCCGCGCGTGTGGAACTGGTCGAGCGCGCCCAGTTGCTGCGTCGTCAGCAGCGAATCCTCCGGCCCGAAGACGGCGAGCGCCGCCTTCAGGCGCTCGGTCAGGCCGGTCGCGCGATAATGGTCGCGCACGCCGTCCAGGTTGAACATGCCGCATCTCCTTGGGGGCCGCTCGGAAACTAGGCTTGCTTCCCGTGCTGCGCTATCCGCGATAATGTGCACGGCCTATGAAGCGAAACTTCACAGCGAGGCGCGGCGCGCTTGACGGCGTCGAAGCCTTCCTCAGCGTGGCGCGGCATCGCAGCTTTCGGCGCGCGGCGGCCGATCTCGGCGTGACGCCGTCCGCGCTGAGCCAGGCGGTCCGCGGCCTTGAGGCGAAGGTCGGCGCGGCGTTGTTTGCGCGCACGACGCGCAGCGTTGGCCTGACCGAGGCCGGTCAGCGGTTTCTCTCCCGCGCCGCGCCGGCCTATGAGGAATTGATCGCCGCAGCCGAGGCGGCGCGGGACGTCGGCGAACGGCCGAAAGGGCTTTTGCGCCTCGCCGTGCCGCGCGGGATCGTTCCTCTGCTCCTGCAGCCGGTCGTCGCCTCGTTCTGCCAAGCCTATCCCGATATCGAACTGGAGATCGCGGCCAGCGAGGAATTGGTCGATCTCGTCGCGGGAGGCTTCGACGCCGGCATCCGGCTTGGACAATTTCTCGATGCGGACATGGTGGCCGTGCGGCTGACGCCGCCCTTTCGCTTCGTCGTGGTCGGCGCGCCCGGCTATCTGGCGCGCCGCGGCGCGCCGGCTGGCGTCGACGATCTCGAAGGCCACGCCTGCCTTCGCTTGCGCCGCTCGAACGGCGCGATCGCCCCTTGGCGGCTGCTCGACGAAGGAAAGCCCTTAGAGGTCGGCGTCGTCGGGCCGCTGATTGCGAACGATTACCCGACGCTTCTCGGCGCCGCGGTCGAAGGCGTGGGATTGACGCAGGTCCCTGAGCCGATGGTTCGGGCGGCTGTCGCATCAGGGGGGCTGCAGATCGTGCTGGAAAGTTTCTCGCCGCTCACGCCCGGAGCATTCCTCTACCATCCTGGGCGGCGGCAAACTCTTCCCAAGCTGCGCGCGTTCATCGACCATGTCACGCGCTTTACGCGGAGCGTCGGCGCGGTTGGAAAAGGCGAGGGATCTCCGTCGCCGTGACTCTCGCCCTTACGCGCTGAGCGCGCGGCGCCGCGGCCCGCTCTGCTCGACCGGCGGATTGAGCACGACGCGGTTGCGGCCGGTCTCCTTGCCGAGATAGAGCGCGAGATCGGCGCGCCGCACCAAGGCTTCGAGCGCCTCGCCGGGCGCGTATTGGGCGGCGCCGATCGTCACTGTCGCCTTAACGTCGAGGCCGATCGACGACCAATCGAGTTGGGCGACGTCCTCGCGCAGCCGCTCCAGCGGCTCGCGCGCTTCTTTCAGTGCGGTCGACGGCATCACGATGAGGAATTCCTCGCCGCCGAACCGGCCGACGCGATCGCTTTCGCGGATGCCGGCGCGCAATGCGCTGGCGATGAGCTGAAGCGCGCCGTCGCCGGTGAGATGGCCATAGGCGTCGTTGATCCGCTTGAAATGGTCGATATCGACGAAAGCGAGCGACAGGGGCAGGCCGGCGCGCCGGCTGAGCGCCATATGCTCGCGCAGGCTCTCCGTGACCGCCCGACGATTGGGCAGGCCGGTGACCTCGTCGGTCGTCGCCAGCGTCTCGATCCGCGCCATCGCCGCCGTCAGCGAGCGGTTCTTTTGGGCGAGCCGGCCGCGCAGCTTGCGCACGAACATCGCGATCCAGATGCAGCGCGCCAGCAAGCCGGCGATCACCGCGCTGGTCAAAGCTTGGCCGGCCAAGGTCGAGGCCGGCACGGCGAGGCGCGGGCCGACCAGGAAAATCACTGCCGCCGCGCCGATCGCCACCGCGACCCAGGCGACAATCAGGCTTCGGGCGTTGGGCGCCATGAAGCTGAACGCGCTGATCGCGAACAGCGTCGCAAAAGGCTGGAAGCCGATTTGCGGCGCGACAAGCGCGACGCCGAGGGCCACGGCGATGGCGTAAAGCTGGTGCGGCAGGAACAGGGTCGGGTCTCGCCGGCCCAAGCTCCAGCCAGTACCGTGAGCTAAGACGACCGCGCCGATCAGCCCGGCCAGCAGAACGAAGACGCCGACCGGCACGGCGATATCGACGAAGCCCGCCGCCCAATAGCCGAACAGAATCAGCGTGTCGTAGAGATAGGCGGCAGCGATGATCAGCGTCGTGCGCCTGGCGCTCGCCAGCAGCCGGGCGGCTTTGTCCGGCGGCCTCTCTTCGCCGTTATCGGACGACGCCGAACGCAAACCCGAAACCCTCGCGAAACCGCATCCCGGAGGGAATTATGGAGCAGCCGCAATAACAAACCCTTAGCGCGGTCGCACAAATCGCCAAGGCTGCCTAGCCGGCAAAGGTCCACGGATTGATGACGGACAAGCCTGCCGCTTCGAAAGGAGCCGTATCGCGCGTCGCGACTGTCAAGCCATGCGCAATCGCGGTCGCGGCAATATAACCATCTGCCGTCGCAATAGCCCTGCCGGCCGCGCGCGCCCGCGCGCGTAATTCGCCGTACGCGGCAGCGGCGGCCGTGTCGAAAGACAGGATGCGCCGACCGAAAAGCGAGAGCGCCCGAGCCTCCAGAGCGAGACGTAAATTCTCCTTGCGCTTCCCGTCGGGAAGAGCCGCAAGTCCGTAACGCAACTCTGCTAGGCTGATCGTGGAGAGGTGAAGCGTTTCGGCGATTTGGGAATCCAGCCAGGCCAGGACGGCGCCGTCGCCTTTGAGCTTCAGCGGTTCCGAGACGACATTTGTGTCGAGCAATATCATTCAAAATCAATAGGTTCTACAACGGTCTTATCACGTTCGATATCGAGATCGACTCCGCCGAACTCGCGCCCGATCTCGGCAAGCAGCGATCCGAGCTTGACGCGCGGCTCGCGTCTTGCGGCCGTCTCGAGAATGCTGCGGATTTCCGCCTCGGTGCTCCGCCCGTGCTGAGCAGCGAGAATTTTGAGGCTTCGATGAGCCTCGTCGGAGAGGTTCCGTACGGTGATGGTCGCCATGATTGCGCCTGAGGTAAATGATTGCATTGAAGGCAATAGATGATGGTGCAGTCATATGCAAGCAGCAACGCGTCGAAGAAGCCCTTGCGATGCAAAGGCGGACCTGCTAAGCGCCGCCCTTCGCGCGTGGGAGAGCGCCCGGCAAGCCATCCGGGATCGACGCTCGCACCACGCACCTGCAACGGCGCGAACCGAGCCT
>DATGLU010000145.1:0-2408 GCA_035294045.1 Roseiarcus sp.
AAGCACCGTATCGCCGGCCAGTTTGCGGAGCTTCTTGGCGTTTGACTTGATGACGGTGTTGCCCATCGTCACCTGACCGTCGCCGGCGATGACGACCTTGCCGCCCTTGCGCACGGACAAAATGGTGGTGCCGTGCCAGGACGCCGGGTTCTGCTCTTGCATGAGGTCCTTTCGAGGCAGGAAACGGCCCTACATGTAGGTGGCGGCCGCGGTTAATCAAGCGGCGCCGCCGGCCGCGCTGGTGCGGATGCCGCACGCCTGCTACAAGACCGCGGCAAGGAGTTGATTTCGATGGCGAAACCCGCCGCCAAAGCCAAGGCCAAACGCGGCCGCGCCAAGCCGAAAGGCCGCGTCGCCGAAGTCGAGCGCACGACGCGCGAGACCCGCATCCGCGCGCGCGTCGATCTCGACGGCGCCGGCCGCGCCAGCATCCGCACCGGCATCGGCTTCCTCGATCACATGCTCGATCAGCTGTCGCGGCACAGCCTGATCGACATCGATCTCGAGGCGAAGGGCGACCTGCACATCGATCAGCACCACACCACCGAGGATTCGGGCTACGTCGTCGGCGAGGCGATCGCGCGCGCGCTCGGCGACCGCGCCGGCATCGGCCGCTGGGGCGAGGCGATGGTGCCGATGGACGAGACGCTGACCCGCGTCGCGCTCGACGCGTCGAACCGGCCGTACCTGATCTGGAAGGTGAAGCTGTCCAAGCCCAAGCTCGGCGAGATGGACAGCGAGCTCTTCAAGGAGTGGTTCCAGGCCTTCGCGCAGTCGGCCGGCGTGACGCTGCACGTCGAGAATCTCTACGGCGAGAACAACCACCACATCATCGAATCCTGCTTCAAGGGTCTGGCGCGGGCGTTGCGCCAGGCGGTCGCGATCGATCCGCGTCGCGCCGGAGCGGTGCCTTCGACCAAGGGCGTGCTCGGCGGAAGTCTCTGATGTCGACGGTGCTGATCGATTACGGCTCGGGCAATTTGCGCTCGGCCGCGAAGGCGTTCGAGCGCGCGGCGCGTGACGAGGGGCTGGACGGCGCGGTGACCGTCACCGGCGATGCGCGCGCCCTGGCGTCCGCCGATCGCGTCGTGCTGCCGGGCGTCGGCGCCTTCGCCGATTGCAAGCGCGGCCTCGCCGCGGTCGACGGCATGATCGACGCGCTGGAAGAGACCGTGCGCCGGCGCGGCCGGCCGTTCCTTGGAATCTGCGTCGGCATGCAATTGATGGCGGCGCGCGGCCTGGAATACGAAACGACCGAGGGCCTGAACTGGATCGGCGGCGACGTCGCCCTGATCCATCCGGCCGACCCGGCGCTGAAAGTTCCGCATATGGGCTGGAACACGCTGCGGCCGCTTCGCGCCCATCCGCTGCTCGACGGGATCGCGACCGGCGAAGCCGGCAAGCACGCCTATTTCGTGCATTCCTTCCAATTGACGCCGGCTTCGGACGGCGATCTCGTCGCCACAGCCGATTACGGCGGACCGATCACGGCGATCGTCGGCCGCGACAACATGGTCGGCACGCAATTCAATCCCGAGAAAAGCCAGGCGCTCGGCCTCGCCCTGATCGCCAATTTCCTGAAGTGGCGGCCGTGATCCTTTACCCGGCGATCGATCTCAAAGACGGCCAATGCGTGCGCCTGCTGCGCGGCGACATGGCGCAAGCGACCGTGTTCAACGACGATCCGGCGGCGCAGGCGCGCGCCTTCGTTGCGCAAGGGTTCGATTATCTCCATGTCGTCGATCTCGACGGCGCCTTCGCCGGCAAGCCGATGAACGCCGAAGCGGTCGAGCGCATGCTGGCGGCGGTCGATATTCCGATCCAGCTCGGCGGCGGCATTCGCGATTTGCGCATCCTGCGCGCCTGGCTCGAGAAAGGCGTCGCGCGGACGATTATCGGCACCGCCGCGGTCAACGACCCGGATTTCGTCAAGGAGGCGGCGCGCCTCTATCCCGGCCGCGTCGCGGTCGGCGTCGACGCGCGCGACGGCCGGGTCGCCGTCGACGGCTGGGCCAAGACCTCCGATCTCTCGGCTTTGGACCTCGGCCGGCGTTTCGAGGACGCCGGCGTCGCGGCGATCGTCTATACCGATATTTCGCGCGACGGCGCGCTCAAGGGCCTCAACATCGAGGCGACGCTCGCCTTGGCGGAGGCGGTTTCGATCCCCGTCATCGCCTCGGGCGGCCTGGCCTCGATCGACGACGTGGCGCGCTTGACCGAGCCCGATTGCGCGCGCCTTGCCGGCGCGATCGTCGGGCGCGCGCTCTATGACGGACGGCTCGATCCGGCCGAGGCGCTGGCGCTGATCCGCAAAGGACGAGGCGCGCGTGCTTAAGATCCGCGTCATACCTTGCCTGGATGTGAAGGACGGCCGCGTCGTCAAGGGCGTGAACTTCGTCGCGCTGCGC
>DATGLU010000146.1:0-3998 GCA_035294045.1 Roseiarcus sp.
GGCGTCTATCTCGCCGTCTGGGCCGGATTTTCGGCGATCGCAGCTTTAGGGCAATGGGCGCTCGTGCGCTCCGGCGCAGTCTCCGACGCCACGCTGGCGTTCGGCGACAAGCGCATCGCCGGCGCGCTGCTGATCGCCGCCGGATTGTACCAGATCACGCCGCTCAAGCGCCTCTGCCTGCGCAATTGCCGCTCGCCGCTCCAGTTCGTCATGCGACTGTGGCGGCCGGGCGTCGCCGGCGCGGCGCGGCTCGGTCTCGCGCATGGACTCTATTGTCTCGGCTGCTGCGCCGCCTTGATGGCGCTGCTCTTCGTCTTCGGCGTGATGAATCTTGTATGGGTCGCCGCTCTGGCCGCGTTCGTGCTGGCCGAAAAGGCGCTGCCGCTGGGCGAACGGGTGAGTTTCGGCGCCGGAATCGCCGCGGTTGTTGCCGGCCTGACGCTGGCGCTGATTTGAGCAGGAGGCGCGGCTTCTCGATCCGGTCCTCATTCCAATCCGCGGATTTCCCGATATTCTAAACCTCCCGGGAGGTTCGCCATGACCGGCTTCAAGGAATTCGGCGACTATGACGCGCTTGGCCTCGCCACGCTGGTCCGCGACGGCGAGGTCTCGCCGACGGAGCTCCTGGACGAGGCGATCGCGCTACTTGACGCGGTCGAGCCGAAGCTCAACGCCGCGCCGATCCGCCATGACGATTTCGCGCGCCGGCAGATCGCCGCCGGCCTGCCCGATGGTCCGTTCCGCGGCGTTCCTTTCCTGCTCAAGGACCTGACGCTGCTGAAAGGAACGCCGACCTCCTACGGCTCGCGCGCCTATCGGGATTATGTCGCCGATCATTCGAGCACATTGGTCGAGCGCTTCCTCGCAGCGGGATTCACGATTTTCGGCAAGACGTCGACGCCGGAACTCGGCTTGAGCTTCACGACCGAGCCGGTCGCCTATGGGCCGACGCGCAATCCGTGGAATCTCGAACACTCGACCGGCGGCTCGTCCGGCGGCGCGGCGGCGGTGGTCGCCGCGCGGGTTCTGCCGCTGGTCCATGCGACGGATGGCGGCGGCTCGATCCGCGTTCCTGCGTCTTGTTGCGGAATTTTCGGCCTCAAGCCGAGCCGGGCGCGAACGCCGCTCGGGCCGGATCGCCTGGAGGGGTGGGCCGGCATGTCATGCGCGCATGCGCTCAGCCTCACCGTGCGCGACAGCGCCGCCTTGCTCGACGCGACGCGCGGCCCGGAGCTCGGCAGCCCCTATGGCCCGCCGCCGCCGGAGCGCCCGTATCTCGAAGAGGTCGGCCGCGATCCCGGCCGGCTGCGCATCGCCTTTTGCGACCGCCATCCCGACGGCTCGCCGATCGACGAGGAGGTCGCGGCGGCGACGCGCGCAATCGCCGCGCTGCTCGAAGGGCTCGGTCACCATGTCGAAGAAAAGGCGCCGCGCCTCGGCGCCGATCCCGCCGCCGCATCGCGCGCGATCATCGCGGCCAATGTCGCCGCGACGCTCGGCCAGCGCGCCGCCGAGCTCGGCCGCGCTTTGACTTTGGACGACCTCGAATTCGTCACCTTCGCGATGCTCGGGCTCGGCGACCAGACGCGCGCGCCCGACTATGTCGCCGCGACGCAAGCGATGCATCGGATCGGCCGCGATTTGGCGCAATTCTTGAGCGAATTCGACATCCTGCTCACGCCGGTCCTATGCCTGCCGCCGCTGAGGCTCGGCGCGCTCGACATGATGAGCCGAGACATCGAAGGGTACGGCCGGCTGATCGGCCGCTACGCGCCCTGGACGTCCTTGTTCAACATGTCGGGCCAGCCCTCGATGTCCGTCCCGCTCGCCTGGAGCAAAGACGGCCTGCCGCTCGGCATGATGCTCTCCGCCCGCTTCGGCGACGAGGCGACTTTGTTCCGGCTGGCGGCGCAGTTGGAGCAAGCGCAGCCGTGGCGGGAGAGGAAGCCGGCCGTGGCGGCGGGGTGATGGACTCTCGCCGACGCCCAGCCCAACGGCGTACTGAAATGGGCTTTAACTATTCAAGCCCCATACCGTCATGGCCGGGCTTGTCCCGGCCATCCACGCGGTCGGGCTATTATTAGTCTGTCAAGGCGAGCGCCAGCCGCGCGGCGTGGATGGCCGGGACCAGCCCGGCCATGACGGCGCGGCGGACGCGCGCTACATCCTGAATACCCCGAACCGCGTCTCCTCGACCGGCGCGTTGAGGCAGGCGGAGAAGGCGAGCGCCAGGACGCGGCGCGTCTGCGCCGGGGCGATGATCCCGTCGTCCCAGAGCCTGGCGGTGGCGAAATAAGGCGAGCCCTCGGTTTCGTATGTCTCGCGGATCGGCGCCTTGAAAGCCTCCTCCTCTTCCGCCGACCAGCTCCTGCCCTCGGCTTCGAGATTGTCGCGCTTGATCGTCGCGAGTACGCTCGCCGCCTGCTCGCCGCCCATGACGCTGATCCGGGCGCTCGGCCAGGTGAAGAGGAAGCGTGGGCTATAGGCCCTTCCGCACATGCCGTAATTGCCGGCGCCGAACGAGCCGCCGACGATCAAGGTGATTTTCGGCACGCGAGCATTGGCGACGGCGGTCACCAGCTTGGCGCCGTCCTTGGCGATGCCGCCGGCTTCGTATTGCCGCCCGACCATGAAGCCGGAAATGTTCTGGATGAAGAGAAGCGGAATTCCGCGTTGCGCGCAGAGCTCGATGAAATGCGCGCCCTTCAGCGCGCTTTCGGAAAAGAGAATGCCGTTATTGGCGATGATCCCGAGCGGCATGCCGGCGAGATGGGCGAAGCCGGTGACCAACGTCGTCCCGTAGCGCGCCTTGAACTCGTCGAGCTCCGAGCCGTCGACAAGCCGGGCGATGATCTCGCGCACGTCGTACTGCTTGCGCAAATCGACTGGCGTCACGCCGGCAAGCTCGTCCGCCGGATAAAGCGGCTCGGCCGGCGCGCGCAGCGCCAAGTCATGCCGCTTGCGCTTGTTGAGATTGGCGACAGCCCGCCGCGCCAAAGCGAGCGCATGGGCATCGTCGCGCGCCATGGCGTCGGCGACGCCGGAAATCCTGGTATGGACGTCGGCGCCGCCCAAATCCTCAGCCGAGACGACCTC
The DNA here is from genome assembly GCA_035294045.1 of Roseiarcus sp. Classification (GTDB taxonomy): domain Bacteria; phylum Pseudomonadota; class Alphaproteobacteria; order Rhizobiales; family Beijerinckiaceae; genus Roseiarcus. Next base: position 3,097 of record DATGLU010000146.1, read on the forward strand.
GCCGGTCGCGGCTTTGACGAGAGGCGGGCCGCCGAGGAAGATCGTGCCCTGGTTCTTGACGATGATCGTCTCGTCCGACATGGCCGGCACATAGGCGCCGCCCGCCGTGCACGAGCCCATCACCACGGCGATCTGCGCGATTCCCGCCGCCGACATCGTCGCCTGATTGTAGAAGATGCGGCCGAAATGCTCGCGGTCCGGAAAGACTTCGGCTTGATGCGGCAGATTGGCGCCGCCGGAATCGACCAGGTACAAGCACGGCAGGTTGTTGTCGCGGGCGATCTCCTGGGCCCGCAGGTGCTTCTTGACGGTCATCGGATAATAGGCGCCGCCCTTGATCGTCGGGTCGTTGGCGACGATCATCGTCTCGACCCCTTCGATGCGGCCGATGCCGGCGATCAGCCCGGCCGCATGCACATCGCCCTCATACATGCCGAAGGCGGCGAGCGGCGCGATTTCGAGAAAGGGCGAGCCTTTGTCAAGCAACCGCGCGACGCGCTCGCGCGCCCGCCGCGAGCCGCCCTCGGCCGCGGCGGCGCGGCGCTGATCAAGCTCGGCGAGAAGCGGCGCCCAAGCCGCCTGATTGGCGCGATAGGCCTCGGACGAGGGGTCGGCGTTGCTTTTGATGACGGCCACGAAACGGCTTCTCGTTCGACGCGCCTAGCTCCCGCTCGCCCTCACGCCTTCTTCTTCAGTTGCACCACGTTATGCAGCGTCGCGTCGGCGCTTTCGAAGAAGCGCCGCACCCCGCGCGCCGCCTGGCGGATGCGCTGCTCGTTCTCGACCAAAGCGAGGCGGACGTAATCGTCGCCATGTTCGCCGAAGCCGATCCCCGGCGCGACCGCGACTTCCGCCTTCTCGATCAGCAGTTTCGAGAATTCGAGGCTGCCGAGATGGCGGAA
>DATGLU010000147.1:0-5350 GCA_035294045.1 Roseiarcus sp.
ATTCCGCCCAGTCCAAGTATCGCGCGATCGCCTCGATATCCGCTCCTTCGCTCAGCATCGCGAAAACATGACGAGCATAAAAATCATATTCGTCTTCAGGGCCTCCGGCTTTCCTGACGCCGATCGGGTCCCACTCGTCGCGCAGTAGGCGCTTAATCGATTCCAGCCTTCTGAGCATTGTGGATCGCCGGCGACTATGATCGCCGCGGCAACTCCGCCAGCGCGCCGGCCAGCGTCCGCAAGTCCCGCCACGCCGCCCGCTTCTGCGCCGGCTGGCGCAGCAAATAGGCCGGGTGGAGCATGGGCAGCGCCTTGATCGTTTTGTCGCCGCAGCGATAGTCGCGCCATTTGCCGCGGGCGCGCGTGATGCCTTCCTTCAGGCCGAGCAGGGTTTGCGCGGAGGAGGCGCCGAGGCAGACGAGCAGATCGGGATCGACGAGCTCGATCTGGCGCTGGATGAAGGGCAGGCAGATCGCCGTTTCCTGCAGAGTCGGTGTGCGGTTGCCCGGCGGACGCCAGGGCACGACATTGGCGATATAGACCTTGCCGCGGTCGAGCCCGATCGCCGCCAGCATCCGGTCGAGCAATTGTCCGGCGCGGCCGACAAACGGCTTGCCGGCTTTGTCTTCGTCGCCGCCCGGCGCTTCGCCGACCAGCATGACGCGGGCGTCGGGCGAGCCGTCGCAGAAGACGAGCTGGGTCGCCGTCGCCTTGAGGCCGCAGCCTTCGAACTGTTCGAGCAATTCCTTGAGCTCGTCGAGCGAATGGGCCTGCGCGGCGATTTCGCGCGCCGAGCGCGCCGCCTCGTCCGGCGGCGCGGCCGCCGCCTGCTCGATCCGCGGCGCGATGCGCGCGGGTGCGGCCGCAGCGGAAGCCGCAAGAGGCCGCGGCGCCGCGGCGGGCGGCTGTTCCGCGAACCGGTCATGAGGCGCTTCGTCGATGACGAAATCGACGCCCGCCTCGGCCCACCAGCGCAGAACCTCTTCGGGCGACGAGCCGGAAGGGTCGGTTGAATCTTGCGGGCGGTTCTGCGTCACGGCGGCTTTCAAGAAGGTCGCAAGGCGGCCCGGCGGAATCTCGACTTTTCGCTGCGGCCGGTCCAAAAGGACGATCAGTCAGCAGTGACTTATCTCTTAGCAGGGGCCGCGCCAAGCAGCGGCCGCCGCCGGAGGGGAGATGGCTGAAGATTCCGCCTTGCCGCCGCGCGAATCGATGGATTTCGACGTGGTGATCGTCGGCGCCGGGCCGGCCGGGCTCGCCGCGGCGATCCGGCTGAAGCAGCTCGACGGCGACCGCTCGGTCGTCGTGGTCGAAAAGGGCTCGGAAGTCGGCGCCCACATCCTCTCGGGCGCGGTGATCGACCCGATCGGCCTCGACCGCCTGCTGCCCGATTGGCGGGGGGACCCGGACCGGCCGCTCAAGACGCAGGTGACGAAAGACCGCTTTCTCGTCCTTGGCCCGTCGGGCGGCTTGACCTTGCCCAATTGGCCGATGCCGCCGCTGATGAGCAATCACGGCAATTTCATCGGCTCGCTCGGCGCGACGACCAAATGGCTGGCCGCCAAGGCCGAGGCCTTGGGCGTTGAAATCTATCCAGGTTTCGCCGCTGCTGAGGTTCTCTACGGGAGCAAGGGGGAGGTCGTCGGCGTCGCCACGGGCGATATGGGCGTCGGCCGCGACGGCAAGCCGAAATCAGGCTTCACCCGCGGCATGGAGCTGCGCGGCAAATACACGTTCATCGCCGAGGGCGCGCGCGGCTCGCTGGCCAAGGAGCTGCTCGCCCGCTACCGGCTCGAAGAGGGGCGCGAGCCGCAGAAATTCGGCATCGGGCTCAAGGAACTCTGGTCGGTCGATCCGGCCAAGTTCCAGCCCGGCCTGGTCCAGCACTCCTTCGGCTGGCCGCTCGGCCGCGGCGCCAGCGGCGGCTCGTTCCTTTACCATTACGACGACAATCTCGTTTCGGTCGGCTTCGTCGTCCATCTCAATTACGTCAATCCGACTCTATCGCCCTTCGACGAGTTCCAGCGCTTCAAAACCCACCCGCTGATCGCCGACACGTTCGCCGGCGGCAAGCGCCTCGCCTATGGCGCGAGGGCGATCAGTTCGGGCGGCTGGCAATCGGCGCCGAAGCTCGTCTTTCCGGGTGGGGCGCTGATCGGCTGCGCCGCCGGCTTCGTCAATTTCGCGCGCATCAAGGGCACGCATAACGCGATCCTTTCCGGCATGCTCGCCGCCGAGACGGCGCATGAGGCGCTGAGCGCCGGCCGGGCGCATGACGAATTGACCGCTTACGAGGAAAGCTGGCGCGCCGGGCCGATCGGCCGCGATCTCTATAAAGTGCGCAACGTCAAGCCGTTATGGACGAAGCTCGGGCTCGCGCTGGGCGTCGCGCTGGCCGGCTTCGACATGTGGACGAACGACATTTTCGGCGTGTCGCTGTTCGGCACGCTGAAACACGGCAAGCCCGATTACGCGACGTTGAAGCCGCTCGCGCAAGTGACGCCGATCGCCTATCCGAAGCCGGACGGCCGCGTCTCTTTCGACAAGCTCTCATCGGTATTTCTGTCCAACACGAATCACGAGGAGGACCAGCCGGTTCACCTGCGGCTCAAGGACCCGACCCTTCCGATTCGCCTCAACCTTCCCGAATATGGCGAGCCGGCGCGGCTTTATTGTCCGGCCGGCGTCTATGAAGTCGTCTATGGCGACGAGAAAACCCGCACTGACCCGCGCTTCGTCATCAACGCGCAAAATTGCGTCCACTGCAAAACCTGCGACATCAAGGATCCGGCGCAGAACATTGTTTGGACAGTTCCGGAAGGCGGCGGCGGGCCGAATTATCCCAATATGTGACGCTGCGGACCACGCGGGGAAAACCGTAAGACGCTTAAAACCGCCATTTTTCGCCGCGAGGGATTGGCCTATAAGGGAATCTCAGCGATCGTTCCGTCCGCGCGCCGCCGTCATGGCGGGAAAGGAAATCAAGGCCAGTGCTTTTCACGAACCGCGCCACCATCGCCGCTCGCGCCGTTCTCGGCGCCTCGCTCGGCGCTCTCCTCTTCGCCTTGGCGGGGCCTGCGCTCGCCCGCGACAGCGTCGGCGCGCCTTCGCCGCTTGAAATCGGCGATACGCAGTCGGGCAATTATCTCGCCGCCCTGATCGCCGGCGACGAACGCGACACCAGCGCGGCCGCGACGTACTTTCGCGAGGCTTTGCGCGCCGATCCGCGCAATCCCGATCTGATCGAGCGCGCCTTCGCCGCCGCTCTCGCCAACGGCAACATGTCGGACGCGTTCGATCTCGCCGATCGTCTCCTCGTCCGCGATCCGAACAATTCGCTGGCTCGCCTGACCGAGGCCTGCCGCGCCTTCGCCGAGGGGCAATATGCGGTGGCGCGCGCCCAATTGGCCGGCGGCGGCGCCGGCAAGGCGCATGACCTGACCACATCCCTGCTCACCGCCTGGACCTATGCCGGCGCCGGCGATTCCCGCCGCGCGCTCGACACGCTGGACCGGATCGGCGACGCCTCGGTGGCGGTGTTCCGCGACTATCATGCCGGGCTGATCGCCAGCCTGCTGGGCAACGCGCCCGAAGCGGCCAAGCGGCTCAAAGCCGCCTATGACGCCGAGAAGAACACGCTGCGCCTCGCCGACGCCTACGCCCGCAATCTCGACCGGCATGGCGACGCCGCCGGCGCCAAGAAAATCTACGAGGACATGCAGCGCGTCCTGCCGCATCATCCGCTGGTCGACAGCGCGCTCGCCGACCTCGCCGCCGGAAAGACGCTGGATCCGATCGTCCGCAACGCCAAGGACGGCGCCGCCGAAGTGCTTTATGGGCTGGGCGCGGCGGGCAGCCGGCAAGGCGATGAGCTCGCCGCGCTGATCTATCTGCGCCTCGCTTTGCTCCTGAAGCCCGACCATGCGCTGGCCATCGTCACGGTCGCCGATCTCTATCTGCAGCTCAAGCAGAACCAGGCGGCGATCGACGCCTACGAGAAAGTGCCGCGCGATTCGCCGATGCGGGTCGGCGCCGACATCCAGGCGGCTCTCGCTTTGGACGGGATGGGCCGCTCCGACGAGGCGATCAAGCGCCTGCAGGATTTGGTCGCGGCGCATCCCGATAATGTCGAGGCGGTCAGCGCGCTGGGCAGCCTGCAACGCGCCGCGAAGAAATTCGACGTCGCGGCGGATACTTATTCGAAGGCGATCGCTCTGCTCAATCCGCCCGAGCGCAGCAATTGGACCTTGTACTATTTCCGCGGCATCTGCTACGAGCGCTCGAAGCAATGGCCGAAAGCCGAAGCCGATTTCAAGAAGGCGCTGGAGCTGTTTCCGGATCAGCCCCTTGTCCTCAACTATCTCGGCTATTCCTGGGTCGACCAGGGCGCCAATCTCGACGAAGCCTTCAAGATGCTGCAGCGCGCCGTCGATTTGCGGCCGTCCGACGGCTATATCGTCGACAGTCTCGGCTGGGCCTATTACAAGCTCGGCCATTACGATCAGGCGGTGACGCTGCTCGAAAAGGCGGTCGAATTGAAGCCGGCCGATCCGGTGGTCAACGATCATCTCGGCGACGCCTATTGGAAAGTCGGCCGCAAGCTCGACGCGCATTTCCAATGGAACCATTCGCGCGACATGGGTCCCGACCCGGAGGACTTGCCGCGCATCTTGAAGAAGATCCAATCCGGCCTGCCCGAGGCGCCGGAAACGCCGACCGCCGCCCAGGTCGAGCCGAAGAAGGATGGCGGCTGAGTCGCGCCGCCGTCAGCCGTGACGAGCGGCGTTTACCGCGCTGTCATTCCCGCGAAAGCGGGAATCCAGCGCGGCCTATCCTCAACCGCTGAGGCTCTCTGGATTCCCGCTTTCGCGGGAATGACAGTACGCTTACGGCCGGCGCCATGACCTCGCCTTTCGCCGAGCCGATCTGCGGCCGCGTTTGGCGCGCGCCGGCCAAGGTCAATCTTACGCTCCATATTCTCGGCCGGCGCGCCGACGGCTTTCACGATCTCGACAGCCTCGTCGCCTTCGCCGGCGTCGGCGATCTCCTCGCCTTCGAGCCTGGGCCGCAGCTCGCGCTCAGCGTTGACGGGCCGGGCGCGCCGGCGGTCGGCGCGGCCGCGGACAATCTCGTCCTGAAAGCCGCGCGGCTGTTGCAAGCCCTTGTGCCCGGCCTTCGCGTCGGCCGCTTTCGTTTGCGCAAAAATCTACCCGTCGCCGCCGGTCTCGGCGGCGGCTCGTCGGACGCCGCCGCTGCCTTGCGCGCTCTTGCGCATGCGAACGCGCTGCCGCTCGACGATCCTCGTCTCGGCGAGGCGGCGCGCGCCTGCGGCGCCGACGTGCTCGTCTGC
>DATGLU010000148.1:0-3518 GCA_035294045.1 Roseiarcus sp.
CTCCGGTCCTCGCAGCCCTGATGGACGATATCGGACGCGAGCTTTACTCGCTCGAGCCGACCGACTCGCTCCATCGCAACCTCATGGCCGCTTGCGCCGGGCAATATGCGGAATTGCTGCGGCGTCGCTGGGCGGTGATCGAGGGCCTGCGCGGCTCGATCTCGGCGCCGTTCTATTGGGTGCTCGTCTTCTGGCTGGTGATTCTCTTCGCGAGCTTCGGCCTGAGAGCGCCGCCGAACCGGATGAGCGTTATCGTCATCGCGCTTTGCGCCCTGTCGGTGACGGTCGCCGTCTTCGTCATCCTCGACCTCGATCTCCCCTATGGCGGATTGTTCGGCATACCGAGCACCGCGATGCGCAACGCGCTCGCCGACATGATGCGCTGAGCGGGCTTGTGGAACTTCGGAGGCGGCGCCGGCGTTTCCTGCGTAACTAGGTCAGGGGATGGCGATGATCAGAGCGCTTTCTGCGGCGATTGTTTCGGCGAGTCTCGTGGTTCTGCCGGCTTTGGCCGCCGATAGCGATACGTCGAACCCACCGAATTCGTCGCCGCCGCAACCCGCGACGACCAATCCGCCGCCCGCCAATCCGGCGCCGAGCGCGCAGACTCCCGCGCCCGCGCCGCAGCCCGCCAATCCAACCCCCGCGCCGACGCCGAGCGCCCAAACGCCGGCGCCTGCGCAGCCGTCAAACGCCAATCCACCGCCGGCGCCGCCGGCGCAGAATGAGAGCGCGCCGACCCCGGCGCCGAACGCCGGCCAGAACACGCAAAGCCCCGCTGAGCCCGCATCGAAAGCTTCCACCCAGCCCGCCCCCTCCGCCGCGCATCGAGCCGCGCCGCGGCGCTCCGCTCATCATCATTATTGGCGTCCGTGGCGTCCACATCACCATTGGTACTGGCGGCGCCATCGGCGCTGGATTCGCCATCCGAAAGAAGAGCACGAGCCTGGGCCGCGCTCCTGAGCGCTCGGCCCATGCCGGATCGACCGAGGTCGAACGGGTACATTCACTAGACTTTGATAATCCTGGCGACCCCGGCAGGGCTCGAACCTGCGACCTGCCGCTTAGAAGGCGGCTGCTCTAATCCGGCTGAGCTACGGGGTCGAAAGGCGTCGCTAGTGCGTCCAGGGCGTGGCGCGATTCGGTTTGAAATTGTCCGAATACGAAATGATCTTGCGCGTCGCCGGCTTCGGCTCTTCGACGCGGTAAGGAATGCCGGCGCGCTGCGCGTAATCGATCGCCTCCTCCTTGCTGTCGAAGCGTAGCTTGATCTGCGACTTCATATCGGTCGAACTGGTCCAGCCCATCAGCGGCTCGATCTGGCGCGGCGTTTCGGGTTCGTATTCGAGCAGCCATTTATCCTTGGCCTGGCCCGATTGCATGGCGGTGCGGCTCGGTTGGTAGATTTTGGCGGTCATCTTCCGAAATCCAGGGCTTCAAAGACTGCTCTTGGTCGGGCGGCAGGGTTCGAAACTCCGTCAGGCCTTCTTGACGCAAAAGAGGGGCATTCGCACCACGTCGGCCCCGACGCGAGAAGCGTCCATAAAACGCCACTCGGATTCTGACAAGCGCCGCTCGTTTTGACTCGAGGGATAATGGCCATGCGGAAAACGTCCGCCCGGCGCTACCCGGCTTCGAAACAGGCTTGCGGCCAAGGCGCCACTTTGCTAGGCGCTGCTTGACAGCCGTAAGGTCTCGCCTTACGGCTTTCCGCCGTGATCACGTCGTTCAAATCCAAGGCTCTCAAGTTGTATTGGACGAAGAACGATGCGACCGCCATTCGACCGGATTGGATCAAGAAGGTGCGCCTTGTTCTGTCGCGGCTTGATGCGGCAACCAAGCCGTCGCAGGTCGCGGTGATCGGCATGCACTTTCACGCGTTGACGGGCAAGAGCGCCCGCTACGCGGTCCATGTCTCGCCGAATTGGCGCATCACCTTCGCGTGGGATGGCGAAGACGCGATTGAAGTCGATTTGGAGGATTATCATGGCAAATAAGAGCGGCCTGCGCCATCGCGACATCGAGCCGGCCCATCCCGGCGAGTTCCTCGAGGAGATCGTCATCCCGGCGACCGGTAAGACCAAGACCGAGATCGCCGATCTTCTCGGGGTGTCGCGCCAGACCCTCTACGACGTGACGAAGAAGAAGCAGGTCGTCACGCCCAATCTGGCGCTGCGGCTCGGCAAGCTTTTTGGCGATGGTCCGGAAGTCTGGCTTCGGATGCAGATGGAGCACGATCTCTGGGCGGTGAGGAAGGCCAACGCCGCGGTGATCGAGAAGATTCCGACATTGGCGACGGCGTAAAAGAACCCTTGCCCGCAGCAAACGAGGCGAGGCGCGCCCATGAGGTGCGACGGCCCGCGGCGCGCGCCGCCCTTGTCGCCGAGCCGCCCCGCATGTTAGCCACGCGGCGACGTCGGGGCATAGCGCAGCCCGGTAGCGCGGAAGTTTTGGGTACTTCAGGTCGCAGGTTCGAATCCTGCTGCCCCGACCAAGAGCTGATCGCCATATTTGAGGCGGTCGCCGGATGGTCGGCTCCGCCAACTTGAACGGAGCCGACCGAGCAGCGCGGGCGGTTGGAGATGATCACGCGCCGCCCCCTGATATTAACGGTCCGGCCGGCGCGGAGATTTGCCGGCGCACGCCGCCCGGCCGGCAAAAAAACTTCTGTTTCACAGGTTTATCTCGGGGTTTCCGGTCAGGCAAGCAGTTTTTCGCGCAGCGCATCAAGCCTGGCGCTGGCCTCCCGGATGTCGAACGAGGCGGCGCGCCGCCGCGCCCGGTCCTGCAAGTCGCGGCGGCGCGCGTCGTCGCCCGCCAGCGCGATCAGCGCCTCGGCTATGGCCGCCGGCTTGACGGGATCGACGATGAGACCGCAATCGCCGAGCGCCTCCCCCGAGCCGCCCGAGCCGCTGGAGACGACCGCGCAGCCCGCGGCCATGGCCTCCAAGGTCGTCCGGCCGAACGGCTCGCGCCAGATCGCCGGCGTCGCGGCGATTTCGGCGCGGGCGAACAGGGCTGTCGCGCCGGCATGGTCGACATGCCCGAGCAGCGTCAGGCGCTCGCCGAGCGCGGCGATGTCGGCCTTGAGCTCCGCGCCGCTGAGCAGCCCGCCGCGGTCCTCGCCCGCGACGACGAGCCGCCATCCCGCCAGGCTCGGCGCCGCCAGAGCGAAGGCTTTGATCAGTTCCACAATCCCCTTTTCGCGTACGATCCGGCCGGCGAAGGCGACGATCCGCTCCTTCGGCAGGACGGGAAGCTTGGCCATGTCGAGCCCATAAGCGACGACATGAACCTTGTCGCTGTCCGCGGCGAGGCCGTCGAGAAAGCGGCGGCGCACGAATTCGCTGTTGCAATAGACGGCGGCCGCTTCGGCCAGAATGCGCACGCGTTCGCGGCTCGTCCGCGTCCCCTCCATCTCTTGCGGATCGTTGTGAAGAAACAGCGCGAGCTTGGCGTCGGGCAGCAACTTGCGCAGCATGGCCAGGATCGTCGGCCGGTTCTGCACTTCGATCAGC
>DATGLU010000149.1:0-4050 GCA_035294045.1 Roseiarcus sp.
ACAAGATATGGCCGCGGTCGCACCAATGGTCGGCGAGATAGCCGGCCTCATACTCGACCAGCCGCAGACGCGCATCCGGCGTTTCCGCTGCGCGAGAAAAACTGCGCCCGGTCTCTCCAGGCGCGAGCGTCCGATCAAGGCGCGCCAGCCGGACGACGGTGAACGGCGTCGAGGGAATTTTCATCCTGGACCCAAGGGCGAGAGGAAGCTGGCCGGAGGTTAGTTCATTTCGAGGCCCGGGCGAAGCGGCGATCACGGGTTTCGCCCACGTCGCTACGATGGAATGGCGCCATTGCGCGCGGGGTGCTCCTTGCGCCAATGCTCGGCGATGTCGCGCCCGGTGCAGAACCATACGCGGTCGCGCCTGTTTGCATAGTCTAGGAATTTGATCAGGCCAGCCGCCTTGCCGGGCCGGCCGATCAGCCGGTCGTGCAACGCGACGCTCATCAGCTTCGGGCGCTCGGCGCCCTCCACATAGAGCAGGTCGAAGCAGTCGATCAGATATTGCGCGAATTCGTCGGCGGTGCTGAAGCCGGTATTGCGGTCGAAGCGGTTGTCGTTGGTTTCGAGCGAATAGGGAATGACGAGGTGATCGCGGTCGCCGATCCGGACCCAGAAGGGCAGTTCGTCGCCGAGATAATCGCGATCGTACGAGAAGCCGCCATGTTCGACCAGAAGCCGGCGCGTGTTGACGCTCGGCCGGCCATTGAACCATCCGACCGGCGGCGCGCCGGTCAGCTTCTTGATTCCGGCGACGGCGAGCTTGATGTGCCTGCGCTCCTCGTCTTCCGGCGCCTGATGATAGTCGAGCCAGCGCCAGCCATGGCTGACGATTTCGTGGCCCTCCTCGACAAAGGCGCGGGTCAGTTCGGGGTACATTTGCAGGCCGCGAACCACGCCGAGCACGCTGATCTTCACGCCAAAGCGTTTGAAGATGCGCAGCAGCCGCCAGCAGCCGACTCGCGGCCCATATTCGAAAACCGATTCAACAAGAAGGCTGCGCCGACCGTGATAGGCCGGGAATCCGATATCGGTGAGAAGGTCTTCGGAATGCGGGTCGCCCTCCAGAATCGAATGTTCGCCGCCGGCCTCGACATTGAGGTTGAAATTGACCGCGATCCGCGCGCCGCCCGGCCAGCGCGCATGCGGCGGGTCGGCGCCATAGCCAAGAAAGTCTCGCGCCGCGCCGGGCTGTGCGCGCTGCGGCCTCGCCCCGGCCGCCATGCCGCGGCCGGGGCGACGGATGTCGCGCTTGCGCAGAGCCATTCGCCTCTCCTCCCTCTGCCCGCTTTGCTACCGGCCGATCGCGTAGGCTTCCATATGGCGCGGCGTCGCCGCTGCCTTGATCACGCCGCCCGAGCGCGATGCGGCGCAGAGCCTGCCCAATGACCATCCGTCCGCGACGGTCAGGCGATGGCCGCGTCGGGCGAGTTCGTCGAGCGTCTCTTGTCCGAACCGGTCTTCGATGGCCAACGCGCCCGGCTTGGCGAGGCGCGGCGTGAAGGACGACGGGAAGTGCATAATGTTGAACATCGGCGCGTCGATCGCCTCTTGCAGGTTCAGCCGATGATGAAAATGGCGCAGCAGCAGAAGCAGCGTCCATTGATCTTGCTGGTCGCCGCCGGGCGAGCCGCAAACGAGATAGGGTTCGCCGTCGCGCTCGACCAAGGTCGGCGACAGCGTGGTGCGCGGCCTCGCGCCTGGGATCAGGCTCGACGGCAGGCCGTCGACAAGCCAGAACATTTGCGCGCGCGTGCCGAGCGGAAAGCCGAGCTCGGGAATGACCGGCGAGCTTTGGTGCCAGCCGCCGCTCGGCGTCGCGGAGATCATGTTGCCCCAGCGGTCGATCACGTCGAGATGCACCGTGTCGCCACGATATTCGGGCAGAGGCGCGAAAGTCGGCTCGCCGCCGCCCGGTCCGACCGGCGCCGCCGCACCGGCGAGCGCGAGAATTTTCGTCAGGCGCGGCGCGGAGAGTTCAGGCAATCCAGGTCGCAATTCGAGCGAAGCGCGCTCGTCGATCAGCGCCCGGCGCGAATCGTTGTAGGCGTCGCTCAAAAGCCTCGCGAGCGGCACGTCGGCAAAGGCCGGATCGCCATAGAAGGCTTCGCGGTCGGCGAAAGCGAGCTTGGCGCATTCGGCGACGATGTGAACGAACTCGGCGCCGTCAGGATCAAGCTCGGCAAGATCGAATCCTTTCAGCAACGCCAATTGTTGCAGCAGAACGGGGCCCTGGCCCCAGGGACCGGTCTTATGGACGCGATGACCGCCATAATCGAAGAAGACGCTGTCTTCGAAACTCGCGCGCCACCCCGCCATGTCGCCGCCGGTCAGCAGCGCGACATGGCGCCGCCCCGTGCCGTCCATATGCGGGACGCGGGTTGCGAAGCGGTCGATCGCCTCGGCGACAAAGCCGCGATAGAAGGCGTCGCGCGCCGCCTCGATCTGTCGCTCGCGGCCGCCGCCGGCGGCCTTCGCCTCGGCCAGGATGCGCCGATACGTATTGGCGGTCGACGGCGTCCGGTGCAAAGTTCCGGGCTTGGGCGGCTCGCCGTTTGGCAGCCAAACCGCCGCGGAGCTCGGCCATTCCGCCTTGAAGAAATCGACCAGCGGCAGGAGCGACATGGTCACGCGCGGCAGGATGGGAAAGCCGTTCTCGGCATAGCCGATCGCCGCTGCGAGCGCCTCCTCGACGGTGATCGTGCCATAGTCGCGCAGCAGCAGCATCCAGCCGTCGAATGCGCCTGGGATAGCGGCCGCCAGAAAGCCCGTCCCTGGGATCATGGCCAGGCCGAGCTCGCGGAATTTGGCGATCGTCGCTTGAGCCGGGGCGGTCCCTTGAGCGCACAGAACCCGCACCCTCCGCTCGCGTGCGCTGTAGAGAATCGCTGGCATGTCGCCGGCCGGGCCGCACAGATGCGGCTCGACGATCTGCAGCGTGAATCCCGCGGCGACCGCCGCGTCAAAAGCGTTTCCGCCACGTTCGAGGATCGCCATGCCGACGGCCGAAGCCAGCCAATGCGTCGTGCTCACCCCGCCAAACGTGCCGATGATCTCCGGCCTCGTGGTGAACCTGGCGCCGTTCGCTCTGCTTTGCACAGTCTGAGACCTATGTTTCCGCCTGGCGTTCCCGCAACCGCCTAAAACAGCCGCTCGGCGTTAGAATTTCAGCACGATCTTACCGAAATGCTTGCCCTGCCGCATGTATTCGAGCGCTGCGCGAGCCTCCGTCCAAGGAAACACGCGATCGACGAGCGGCCGCATTTTATGGAGCGCGATCGCGCGGTTCATATGCTCGAAGGATTCGCGCGAGCCGATCGGGATGCCGCGCACCACGGCGCGTCGGTAGAGAATCTCCAGCGGGTTCATCGCGCCCAGCTTGCTTCCGACATAGCCGATCATATGGATTTGTCCGCCCAAACGGATCGCCTGCAGCGATTGCATGAAACTGTCGGGGCCGCCGACCTCGACGACGTGGTCGACGCCGCGGCCGCCATTGAGCCGGCGAACCTCGTCGCGCCATACCGGGGTCTTGACATAGTTGATCGTATGGATTGCGCCGAGAGCCTTTGCGCGCTCAAGCTTGGCGTCGCTGCTCGACGTGACGATCGTGCGCGCGCCGAACATGGCCGAGAATTGAAGCGCGAAGATCGAGACCCCGCCTGTCCCCTGTACAAGAACGGCGTCGCCGGCCTTCAACCGTCCCTCGCTCACCAGCGCTTGCCACGCTGTCAGAGCGGCGCAAGGCAAGGTCGACGCCTCCTCGTCGCTGAGATGCTCGGGCGCATGCACTAACCCTTCTTGGTCGAGACGTACATATTCCTGCAGCATGCCGTCCAAGTCGCCGCCGAGCTGTCCTATATTCTCCGTCTGATCGAAGTCGCCGCCGAGCCAGCTCTGCCAGAACGTGCCGAGAACGCGATCGCCGACTTTGGCGCGCGTGACGCCGTCGCCGACCGCGACCACCTCGCCGACGCCATCCGACGTCGGCACGAGAGGGAGCGGAAATTTGTACGGGTAGGTGCCGGCGACCATGTCGGTGTCGCGGTA
>DATGLU010000150.1:0-2801 GCA_035294045.1 Roseiarcus sp.
AGGCGCTGGCGCGCGTCCTCGCCTCGGTCGCGGCGCCGCTGCCCGCCGAGCGCGTCGCAGTCGAGGCGGCGCTCGGCCGGATTTTGGCGGAGGATATCCGCGCTCTGCGCACCCAGCCGCCTTTCGCCAATTCCGCGATGGACGGCTATGCGCTCGCCGCGGCCGACACGGCTAACCTCCCGGCGCGACTGAAAGTCGTCGGCGAATCCGCCGCCGGCCGGGCCTTTCAAGGCGCGATCAAGCGCGGCGAGGCGGTGCGCATCTTTACCGGCGCGCCGATGCCGGAGGGCGCCGACGCCGTGCTGATCCAGGAGAACGCGGCTCGCGAGGGCGAGACGGTGATCGCGCAGACGCGCGAGGAGCCCGGCCGCAATGTACGCGCGGCGGGCCTCGATTTCCGCCAAGGGGAAGCCCTGCTCGCCGCCGGCCGAAGGCTCAGCCCGCGCGACCTCGCCCTCGCCGCGGCGGCGAACCACGCGGCGCTCCGCGTGCGCCGGCGCCCGCGCGTCGCCATTCTGGCGACCGGCGACGAACTTGTGCGACCGGGCGCGGCGCGCGGGCCGGCCCAGATCGTGGCCTCGAACAATTACGCGGTCGCAGGGATCGTCGCGGCGGTCGGCGGCGAGGCGGTCGATCTCGGCATCGCCGCGGACGACAAGCAAGCATTGGCGCAAAGCTTCGCGCGCGCCGCGGAAATCAAGGCCGACATCCTGGTCACGCTCGGCGGCGCCTCGGTCGGCGACTACGATCTCGTCCAGCAGGCGCTGGTCGAATCCGGGCTTGAGCTCGGCTTCTGGCGGATCGCCATGCGGCCGGGCAAGCCGCTGATGCATGGACGGCTCGGCGAGATGAAAGTGCTCGGCCTGCCCGGCAATCCGGTCTCGTCCGTGGTCTGCGCCATCCTTTTCCTGCGCCCTCTCCTGCTCGCCTTGCTTGGCGATCCGAACGCGGCGGCGGATGTCAGCGAAGCTGCGCGGCTCGGCGCCGATCTCGGCGCGAACGACGCGCGGCAGGATTATTTGCGCGCGACCCTCGCCGAAGATGCCGGCGCTTGGCGCGCGACGCCGATCGAAAGCCAGGATTCTTCGCTCGTCAAATTGCTCGCGAAGAGCCAATGCCTGGTCATCCGCAAGCCGCACGCGCCGGCTGCAAGGCGCGGCGAAGAATGCCGTATGATGCGGTTCGACCGCTTAGGCCTCTAGGCGGTCGTGCGGAACGCGGCGCGGCAAGGCGTCCTGAGGCCGCAGAGCAGCATTATTCGTGGACGCCGCGAGCTTGCCGCCGAGCCGGCTCGCCCATATCGCCTCGGAGCGTTCGTCAGCGTTCGGCCGGCGCCTCGTCCGCTTGCCGCCGGTAGATGTGCGTCGCGCGGATGACGAAGATCAGGAGCACAACCAGCGAAGGCCACTGGAACCAGAAGTTACCTCCCCAGGAGAACAGGTTGATGGCGCCGAGGAAGGCGACAATCGCGCCGGCCCTGATCGCGCTCGCGATCAGTTGACCCCGTCTGTTCCGCGGCGCAGCCTTCTCGGCGCTCCTAGCGTCGAAAGGCGGGCTGGCGGCGCCCTGCATCACTGCGCTATAGACCGGCACCGCAGCGTCGATGTTCTTTAGCCTCTGAGGCCCGAGAAAGTTGAAGCTCAGGCTGAGCTTGTTCTTGACCTGGTCGAATACCGTACCTGAGATGAGAATGCCGCCGGGCTCCGCGATGGACTGAAGCCGCGCCGCGATGTTGACGTCATCGCCGAATATGTCGTCGCGCTCGACGATCACGTCGCCGAGATTGATGCCGATGCGGAACCACATTTGCCGGTCAGGCTCCAGCTTCTGATTGCGCTCGGCGAGCTCGCGCTGGATGTCGACCGCCGTCTGCACCGCCATGACCGAGCTCGGGAACTCCGCCAGCACGCCGTCGCCGGCGGTGCTCACCACCCGGCCGCGATACTGGGCGATCAGCCGGGCCATCACGCCCTTATAGTCGTTGAGCAGCGCCAGCGTCCCGGCCTCGTCCATCCCCATCAATCGGCTGTAGCCGAAGACGTCGGCCGAGAGGATATTGGTCAGCCTGCGTTCGATCTCGGTGCTCATGCTGATGCTGCTCTGGACGACCTTGCGGGGATCATCATGACCTTTCGTGGACGCCGGAGATCTGGACCCGTCTTCGCGCTATGCCGCTGTTGGCGGCGAGCGACAATCCCGCCTAGCGCGGCGGCAAAACGCCGGAAACTAGTCGATCGGCTTATGGGTTGGCAACGTCGGAAACCTCCCGAATCTGCGGCGGAGATATGCCGCAAACCGGCTGGCCGTTTTTTTCTCCAAACACCGGAAAGCGGCGCCGAACCGGCTTGATCCGTCAAATAAGGAGGGCGCCCTTTTGTTCAGTCGTGCATGTCTTCGAGCAAGTCTAAGCGAGTGGCGCTCCGCCGTCGCGCCCGGCTCAAATTTGCTCTAAGATCGCGATGGAAACGCCTAAGGGGACCGCGTAGGCGGTCGCTCGACTTTTCGGGAGCGATCCAAAGTGATCGAAGAACCGCCGCTTCTCACCATCGCCCGCGCAATCGAGCGGCCCAAAGCCGCCGAGATCGAGCCGTTTCGCGGCGTTCCCTTGAGCTTCCTTTGCGATGCGATGGGCGGCGACGGCGCGCTCGATTGGCGGATCAAGCCGATATCCCTGACCGCGCTGTTCGGCGTCGCGCTGACCTGCCAATGCGGCCCAGCCGACGTGCTGCCGCTGAAGACGGCCGTCGCGATGTGCCAGCCGGGCGACGTGATCGTCGTCGCGACCGGCGGTCATACCGGAA
>DATGLU010000151.1:0-5345 GCA_035294045.1 Roseiarcus sp.
CCGAGGCCGAGCCGCGTCATCGCGCCGCGTTTCAGATTTTGGACGAGGATGTCCGCGCCGGCGATCAAAGCGCGGAGCGTGGCGAGGTCCTCCGGCGCGGCGAGATCGAGCGCGACCGATTCCTTGCCGCGATTGAGCCAGACGAAATAGCTGCTCTGCCCGGCGGCCGCGTCGTCGTAGGAGCGCGCGAAATCGCCTTCCGGCCGTTCGACCTTGATCACGCGCGCGCCGGCATCCGCCAACCGCACGGTGCAGAAGGGCGCGGCGACGGCCTGTTCGACGGCCACCACCGTAATCCCGGCAAGCGGCAGGGGCGCGTTTGTCTCCATCGGGCAAAATCTCGGTCAATGCGCTGCTGCGGCGCGGAGCCTTGCATTATCCGAAGGACCAAGCAAAGTTGCCTCAAAAGAAGGCGCGGAGCGGCCGGCGCGGCCGTCGGCCGAACGAGATCGGGAGGGACGCCGAATGACCCATATCGTCGCGCTGAAACCGCAATTCGAGGCGCTGATCGATCCACGGGCGCCGCTGACGCGCGTAGCGACAGGCTTTCAATTCACTGAAGGCCCGATCTGGCGCCCTGGGGAAAACTATCTGCTGTTTTCCGACATGCCGGGCGACGTGCGGCGCAGGTGGGACGCGCAAGGCGGCGTCGTCGAAACCAAGCGCCCGTCGAACAAGGGCAACGGGATGACCTATGACGCGGACCTCAATCTCATCGTCTGCGAGCACGCGACATCGATGCTCGTTCGCGAAAATTGCGACGGCCGGCGCGAAATCCTCGCTTCGCATTTCGAGGGGCGCGAGCTGAACAGTCCGAACGACGTCTGCATACGCTCGGACGGCTCGATCTATTTCTCCGATCCTTGGTACGGGCGCATGCCCGGTTTCGGCGTCGAACGGCCGCGCCAATTGGGCTTTCAAGGCGTCTACCGGGTGAAGCCGGACGGCGCGCTCGAACTTCTCGTCGAGCGCGATTTGTTCGAACAGCCGAACGGGCTGTGCTTCTCGCCCGACGAGAAGACGCTCTATGTCGACGACACCGCGAAGGCGCTGGTTCGCGCTTTCGACGTGAAGGCGGACGGATCCTTGTCGCGCCAGCGCGTCTTCGCCAGCGACTTGCGCTCCGACCAGGAGCAGGGCGCTCCGGACGGGATGAAATGCGACGCCGAAGGCAATCTTTGGGCGACCGGACCGGGCGGCGTTTGGGTCTATGCGCCAAGCGGCGACCTCCTCGGCCGGCTCCTGATGCCGGAAGCAACCGCGAATCTCGCTTGGGGCGGGGCCGATTTCCGGACGCTGTTCCTGACGGCGTCGACGTCGCTCTATTCGATCGCGACAAAGGTCGGCCCACGACGTGAGCCTTATATGCGGCATGCGGCTGGATAATGAGAGCGCCGCGCGGCCGATGAAATGTTCTGAATTGCCAAGCCGAAGGGCGAGGGAGGTGTTGCAGGCGCCGCCGGGCCGACGCAACATTTCCGTCTCGCCATGGCGAGGCGAAACATGAGGGAGGGGCGCAAATGAAACGGATCGATTCGACCTATGTCGCGATTGGCGCGACATGGCTGGTGCTCGGCATGATGCTCGGCATCGGCATGGGCGCGACGAACAATTTCCAATACATGCCGGTCCACGCGCATATCAATCTTGTCGGCTTTGCCTGTCACGGATTGTTCGGATTGGCGTATGGGCGCTGGCCCGCGATGAAATTTTCCCCTCTCGCGCCCTACCAATTCTGGATTTTCGTGATCGCCACGCCGATCACCCTGATTGGCTTGGTCTTCACCTTGAGCGGCGGCCCGGAACTGCCGACAATCGTCGGCTCGCTCGGCTTGCTTGCCGGGGCGGCGCTCTTCTGCGTCATGATGTGGCGGGCGCGTACGACGGAGTGATTTAGGGCCGGCGGCGCCGTCGCCGGCCGATTCTCTTTTCTCGCTTTCGGCAAGGCCGGCGCGGAGGTTCCTTCGCGCCGGCTTTTGCCGCGCGTATCGGCCTTTCATAGCATTGCGAGGAGTGTCGCCGGCTGATCAGGCGTTCATCTTGGCGCAATCGCGGCCGGCATGGAACAAATTGGCGCCCGACGACGTTCTGCTCTCCGAATTTCGTTTCACTCTACTATTAGGGGTACGAGATGCGCCTTCTTATTCTGATCATTCTCATCATCCTGATTATCGGCGCGCTTCCGACTTGGCCCTATAGCGGGGCGTGGGGCTATTATCCTTCGGGCGGGCTCGGCGCTCTCCTGATCATCTTGCTGATTCTGGTCCTCATCGGAATACTTTAGGCCCTCGAACGGGGACGCACGCGCTCCGCTCCCGGCTTGCTGGCGAGCGGAGCGCGTTGCTTTACTGGGAAGGGAAGTTCAGCTTTCGCGCCGCGGCGGCTTCGGCGCTTTCGCCAGGAGGCCGAGCGCCAAGCCGCCCAGCGCAATCAGCGGAATGAGGCGCTTGACGCCGATCGCGCGGACCACCTGAAGCCCGGTGGCGATCACCATCGGGTCGCTCAAAGCCGTCTGCACCACGGAAGGCGCTGACGGTTTCCGCCGTCGCGCCGCGCGCCTTCGCATCGCGTCGGCCCAGCTCAGGAGCAGGATAGCGATGACGAAGAAAAGCGCGGCGCCGGCGAGGCAGGCGACGATCAGGCTGTAGCGCTGAAAGAGAAAAACGAAACCGGCGGCGCAAAGGAAGCAAAGAGTCGCGAAGCCGGCGAGCGCGGCCGCGGCGATGACGCCGGAGGCGCGCGCCGCGGCGCGGATTGCGCCCTTGGCTTCATCGATCATGTTCTGGAACATCGCAGCCCCGTTCGAGTGTCGCGCTGACGGCGAGCTTTCGCGGCCCGCCGGTCAATCGCGCCGCGCCAGACCGGGCCGCCGAGAAGGTCCGTCACCGGCGCCAGGTGACGCCGATCAGGAAGCCGAGGCCGAGCGCGATCCCCATCGCCGCCAAGGGCCGCTCCTGAATGGCGCCTTCCAACGTGTCGCCGATCGTGGCCGCCGCCTCCTGCGCGGCGCCGACAACCACCCCGGCCCGTTCGGAAGCGTCGGACACGACCGAATCGACATTGGCGCGGGCGGTCTTGAAACCGCGCTTGGCTTGCTGCTGGGCGAGCGCCGCCAGCGAATTGACGGCCTCGGCGATTTGTTGGGATAGGCTGGCTATGTCGTTCTTCACGGCTGACATGTCCTTCTCGAGGCGATCAAACGCGGCTTGATCGCCGGAAACATCCGCGGCGTCCTGAGAAGCATCCGACATTTCGAATCTCCGGGGCGAGCTAGCGCTGCAATAAACGCATGGCGAGCGCGAAATGTTCCGGAGCGCGGGCTTTTCAGCCCGGCTCCTCGGGCGCCAAATGTTCTTTGAGGATCAGCCCAACGATCAGCAGCGGCGAGGACAGGAAGGCGCCGAGCGGCCCCCATAGCCACGCCCAGAACGCCAGCGACAGGAGCACGGCCAAGCCGTTGAGCGATAGATGCCGGCCGATGATCGAGGGCGTGATGAACTGGCCTTCCAGGGTGATGACAAGAACGAAGCCGGCAAAAGGGATGACGCCCGCGCCGAGGGTCGGCGCGCTGACCACGCCGACGACCAGCAGAATGATCGCCATGGCGATCGGCCCGATGATCGGAATGAAATTGAATGTCGCGGCAAGGACGCCGAGACCGATCGCGTCGGGCGTGCCGGTGATGAGGCAAATGACGCCGGTGGCCAAGCCGACGCAAAGGTTGATGAGCGAGACGGTGCGCAGATAGCTGGCGAGCTTGGCCTCGATCTCGTTGAGGATTTTCAGCGCGATCAAGCGCGACTCGCGCTGCGCGAAAGTCAAAACGAGGCCGCGCCTGAGATCGGGCCAACTCGCAACGAAGAGAAGCAGCACGACCAGGAAGAAGGGAAAGCCGGTCAATGTCGAGGAAAGAAATCCGAATGTCGCCGGGAGCCAGTTCAGATTCGGCGTCGGCAGCATAGACGAGGCGCTTTTGGGATTGATGCCGAGCATCGTCTCGACTTCACGCCACCAATCGCGCAAGCCGTCCAGGAAATGCAGCTTGTTCTTGAGGCTCGAGCTCAGTTCGGGCAGCCTCGCCACCCAATCGGCCAAGGGGGCCGAGATCAGGGCGACGATCAGAGCGATCAGCCCGGCCGTCGCGCAGACGATCAAAAGAGCCGAAACGATTCTCGGGAATCGGTATTGTTCGAGAAAGCGGGCCGCCGGCGAAACCATGACGCCAACCACAAAGGCCGAAATGATCGGCAATAGAAGATCGCGCCCGGCGTAAAGGACGAAGCCGGCGGCGATGGCGGCAAGCGCGATCTGCGCCCAGATCGCCAGATCCGATAGCTGGATGAGCGGCGGCGAGACGCCCTCGTTGTCGGGGATGCGAGTCATCGCGGCTGCATCGGATGGGCGCCTTCGGAGAGCCTTCGAATGGAAAACTAAGCTGGCGAAACGACGACGAAAAGGGCGCCGGCGCGGAAATTGTTTCAGCGAGAAGGCCGCCGCCGCGCCCCCGGGCGATAGCGCCGAACAACGTCGGCGCCGGCGCGGAGGTTCCTGGGCGCGCCGTAAAGGCTTCGGCTGGCTATCGGTCGTTCGAGCGGCGGGCGTTATGGGCTTCGCTGATGCGGGACTCCCAGCGCGTCCCCTCCAACCCTTCCGCCGAAAGGAGCTCGGCGAGCTTGGTGCGCGCCCGGTTGAGCCGGCTTTTGATCGTCCCGATCGCCACTCCGCAAATCTCCGCCGCCTCCTCATAGGAAAGGCCGGTGGCGCCGATCATCGTCAGCGCCTCGCGCTGCTCGGGCGGAAGCTTGGCCAAGGCTTTGCGGAAATCGGCGAGTTCGAGATGGCTGACCTGGTCGCCGGCGACCGCCAAGCGGCCGGCATACATGCCGTCCGTATCCTGAACTTCGCGGGCGCGCTTGCGGTAATGCGAGTAATAGGTGTTGCGCAGGATCGTAAACAACCAGGCGCGCAGGTTGGTGCCCTCCTGGAACTTATCCGAATTGCTCCAGGCGCGCAGCAAAGTGTCCTGAACCACGTCGTCGGCCAGCGTCACCGACCCGGAAAGCGACGCCGCAAATGCTCGCAGGTTCGGGATTTCAGCAATGAGAGCGTCCTTGAAAGTGTCAGCGCTCATCATTGCTCTCTTGCGGCGGGGAATGCTGCTCTTTCAGCTCCAATTGAGCCAAAAGCTCCAGAAACTTGTCAGGAACGGGCGCGTGGACAAGGTCGCTGTAATGCGCTTTCAAGGAGCGTCCGATCGTCTCTTGCAATTTGGAGCCGCCGCGCCCATCCTTGACTTCTCGAGAAGTTTTGGCGTCGGCGCCGTGATCTCGTCGCATTTAACCCTC